>NC_015945.1:2017500-2317500 GCF_000224085.1 Allomuricauda ruestringensis DSM 13258 | reverse complement strand
CCGCCGTGTCCACTTCCTTTGGCTGCTTCGTTCAATCTTTTGTAGAGTGGGTGGTCGTATTTTTCGTATAATTTTTCCAATTGTTCTCCTTGTACCCAAGAGTGATGGTCCTTGGTGAGCCCTTCCACGCCACCTTCCAGCGCTACGCGGGTCGGAAATCCTGCCAACGCACCTTTGGTTCCCTGCACCAAGTTCAATCGGGAATAGGGCCTTGGGCTGGTCTCGTCCCATTGCACCATAATGGTTTTCCCAAGGGAGGTTTTAATTATGGACGTATTCAAATCTCCTCCTTTAAAATCGAGTTTGTTCCATTTATGATCGGCTGGATAATTTTTTTCTGCATACAGCTCGCGTCCTCTTGCGGGCGTAGAGAAAGAAACCAAACTGCCAAAGGTATCTTCTTGTCTCGCCAAGCTCATATATTGGGCAACAGGACCCAAACCGTGGGTCGGGTACAAGTTTCCATTCCGTTTGGCATAGTGGGGCGTCCTCCAAGAACCCGTGCCCCGCTCCTGCTCTTCCATTTGCCAACGCAGTTCGTGAATGTAGGCTGCTTCGCCGTGCAAAATTTCACCAACCACACCTTGCCTGCACATATTGAGGAACATCAACTCATCACGGCTGTAATTAACATTTTCCAGCATCATGCAATGTTTTTGAGTACGTTCACTGGCATCCACAATATCCCACATATCTTGAATGGTGGTAGCGATTGGAACCTCAACGAATGCGTGTGCTCCATTTTCCATGGCTCCAATGGCCATAGGTGCGTGATTTACCCAGTTCGTGGCAATAAACACCACATCGGGCTTTACTTCTTTGAGCATGGTACGCCACTTGTCCTCATCACCCCAGTATTGGGCCATATTCTGATGTCGGTCTGGCCCACTGGCCTCTTTTACCCACTGGGTCTTTTCTTTTACCAAATCCTCGTATAAATCACAGATGGCGACGACTTCGGTGCCTTCCAGAGCAGCAAAAAACTTGGCGTGGGTTCCTCCCCGTGCTCCTACTCCGATAAATGCTGCACGCACCTTTTCCAGTTTAGGTGCGGCAAATCCACCCATGTATGTTGATGAAAGTGGTCTATCCGAATTGGCTTTTAAATAAGTTGGGGCTATGGAAATTGCCGCCGCGGTCAATGAGGTTTTTTGGATAAAACTTCTTCTATTGAGGTTTTTCATTGGTAATTGTGTTGTTGGTTCTAATCTTTTCCAAAGTAAGAAAAATAATGAGAAAAGGGAAGCTGGCTTCCCTTTTCAAAATCATATCAATTTATAACCAAAGGTTATTTTAAACTGGCCAAACTCTTTTCCAAAGTCTCAATTTTGGCTTCGGCATCGGCAGCTTTTTTGCGTTCCATGGCCACCACTTTTTCAGGGGCGTTGTTCACAAAACGCTCATTGCTCAACTTCTTTTCCACAGATTTTAAAAATCCTTTGGTATAATTGAGCTCCTCCGTAATCTTGGCAATTTCCGCTTCAACATCAATGGCGCCACTTATTGGAATAAAATACTCGTTACTCTTTACCCTAAAAGTCAAAGCTCCTTCCAAACTGGCATCCACTGCCTCCATTTTTGACAGATTTCCTAGTTTAAGAATGATGGCATCCATCTGATTGCCTACTTTCTCACCATTCAACATAAAGAGTTCTAAAGCATCTTTTTGAGGAATGTTTTTCTCTTTTCTGATGGTTCTAACCCCTGAAATTACCTCGGAAGCAAATTCAAACTCGGCAATTAGGGCTGAATTCACTTCTTTCGCTTTTGGCCATTGGGCCACGATCAATGCATCTTCAGGAGTACGCTCGTCAATGTGCTGCCAAACTTCTTCCGTTAAGAAAGGCATAAATGGGTGTAACAATTTCAAGTTTTCTTCGAAAAGACCAAGCACTTCGTTGTAGGTTGCTTTATCGATTGGTTTTTGATACTCTGGCTTTACAATTTCCAGCAACCAAGAGCAAAAATCGTCCCACACCAATTTGTAGGTAGCCATCAAGGCATCGGAAATACGGTATTTGGAAAAATGGTCTTCAATTTCCACCAAAGTTTGATTGAACTTTGCCTTGTACCACTCAACTCCCTTTTGTGCGGCTTCGGGCTGCGGAATATTCGCGACTTCCCATCCCCTTACCAATCGGAACGCGTTCCAAATTTTATTGGCAAAGTTGGCTCCTTGCTGGCAAAGGGCTTCGTCGAACAACAAATCGTTTCCTGCTGCAGAACTCAATAAAAGTCCTACACGAACACCGTCAGCGCCAAAATCTTCAATCAATTTTAGGGCATCGGGTGAGTTACCCAAGGATTTTGACATTTTTCGGCGCTGTTTGTCACGAACCAAACCTGTGAGATATACATTTTCAAAAGGTCTTTCCCCCCGATATTCATATCCGGCCATGATCATACGGGCTACCCAGAAGAACAAAATATCGGGTCCCGTAACTAAATCGCTGGTTGGGTAGTAATAATTTACCTCTTTGTTATCTGGCTCTAAAATTCCACCGAAAACACTTATGGGCCACAACCACGAAGAAAACCAAGTATCCAATACGTCAGGATCTTGTGTTAAGTCCGAAGTCCGAAGTCCGAGGTCCGAAGTTTTTTCCTGTGCCAGTTTAAGTGCTTCTTCGGGGGTTTCTGCAACCACAAAATCCTCTTTTCCATCCCCATAATAATAAGCAGGAATTTGCTGTCCCCACCATAATTGACGGGAAATGTTCCAATCCCGGATGTTCTCCATCCAATGGCGATAGGTGTTTTCAAACTTGGAGGGGTACAATTTTACGTCCTTGGTCTTCAAAACGCCTTCAAGAGCAGGTTTGGCCATGTTTTCCATTTTCAGGAACCATTGGTCCGAAAGTCTTGGCTCGATTACGGCTTTGGTCCTTTCGGATGTACCCACTTTGTTGGTATGCTGTTCGGTTTTCACCAGATACCCTTTTTCTTCCAATTCCTTGGAAATTTCTTTACGCACCACAAAACGGTCCTTGCCTTCGTAGTGAAGGCCAAAAGAATTCAGGGTGGCATCCTCATTAAAAATATCAACTACATCTAGATTATGCTTTTCCCCAAGATTTTTATCGTTCTCGTCATGTGCAGGAGTTACTTTTAAGCATCCCGTACCAAATTCAACGTCCACATATTCATCTTCAATAATGGGAATCACCCTATCACAAATAGGTACAATGGCCTTTTTACCTTTAAGATGACGGTATCTTTCATCGTTTGGATTGATACAAATAGCGGTATCGCCCAAAATAGTCTCTGGACGGGTCGTGGCAATGATCACTTTTTCGTCCGAACCTTCAATGGCATAGGATAAATAATACAGGTTACCTTGTCGTTCTTCATAGATTACCTCCTCATCAGAAAGCGTGGTCTTCGCTTCAGGATCCCAATTCACCATTCGATACCCCCTGTAAATCAAGCCTTTATTATATAAATCAACAAAAACCTTGATTACCGAGGCTGACATATCGTCATCCATAGTAAACTTGGTTCGGCCCCAATCGCAGGAGCAGCCCAATTTTTTTAATTGTTGAAGGATTACCCCTCCGTACTCGTTGGTCCAATCCCATGCATGTTTTAGAAATTCATCGCGGGACAATTTTGATTTGTCAATACCATCAGCTTTAAGTTTGGCAACCACCTTGGCCTCGGTAGCGATAGAGGCATGGTCCATTCCCGGTACCCAACAGGCATTTTTACCTAAGAGTCGTGCCCTTCGGATAAGAACATCTTGAATGGTATTATTGAGCATGTGGCCCATGTGAAGCACACCAGTAACGTTTGGCGGGGGTATTACTATGGTATACGGCTCCCTTTCGTCTGGTTTGGAGCTAAAATAATTGTGCTCCGACCAGTAAGCATACCAGTGTTCTTCAACCCTTTTGGGGTCATATTTTGATGGAATTTCCATTTTTCGGTACAGTTTTTGTTTAATTGGACTGTGATTGGATTTTTGAAGGGAAAGCTAAATGTTAATTTTTACGCTATTCTTCGGATGAGAGCCAATCCAGAAATACGAAACAAAAATAAGTAACGTTATTCTATAACAAAAGAATTTTGGATGCAGGTATCAAAACATCTACATTTGAAGTTCACCCAAAAACCAAAAATGATGAAAAAAACTGTACTCATGCTGTTTGTAGGGCTTTTATCCTTAGGGATTTATGCTCAGGAGACTGCTAAAATCGAATTTAAAAGCGAGACCATTGATTACGGAGAAATCGAAAGAGGTAGCGATGGTGTTCGTGTTTTTGAATTTACCAACACTGGCGATGTTCCTTTGGTGATCAGCAATGTTAGATCTAGCTGCGGATGTACTATCCCTAAAAAGCCCGAAGAGCCCATTATGCCTGGAAAAGTTGGTAAAATTGAAGTGAAATATGACACCAACAGGGTTGGCCCCATTAGAAAGGCCATTACTGTGACCTCCAATGCGGATACTCCAACAAAAGTTTTGAAAATTAAGGGTACCGTTAAAAATCCGGGAGCGAAATAAGCAAAAAGAAAATTATAATTTAAAGCCCCAAAACCAATTGGTTTTGGGGCTTTTCGTTTCTTATTAGTCGTCATCAAACATCTTCTTAAGGACAAAAGTGAACAGCAAATCCCTATTGTATCGTTCGATCAATACTTTTATCCGCTTTCCTTCTCTTTCGTTAATCATTTTAAGGATTTCCTGTAGCTTGTACTTATGAACTCTTTTTCCGTTTACCGCTAAAATCACATCCCCTTCGCGCAAACCCGCCTCTGCTGCGGGACTTCCTGCACGAATACCGGATACCACTATTTCAGGAACAAGACTTAAACGGGTCTTGTTTTCCAATAAAATTTGAACATTGCCAAAAGTGTCCGCTTTGTCCTCTTTTACTATTCCATTGACATCGGCAATACTCTCTGCGATATAACGCAAACCGTTGTGCTGTAAATCTATTCCAGCTAAATTGTATTGGAAGGAGTCTTTGAAGTTGCCATTCTTTTTTAAGGTAACCAGACCTCGGGCATAATCGAACACCATATTAAAACGTTTAAGCACTTCGCCCCCCAAGCTGCCATTTCGGTCGCCCATACTTTCCAATCCCTGAAAAGATTCAAGGTAAGGAAATGCTACCTTGGCTTCTTCAAGTTCAAAATCGCCTATCCGAACCCCATTGATTTTACTTCGCTTTCCAAAAATATCACCGCTTAACCCCCTACCCAAGTGGTCCTCATAATTCTTCTCTGGGATTTCCAAGCCTTTTTCCGGTGCCGGAAACAGCCACAAGGCATCACTACTTCCGGTATCCACCAACAATTTCACGGGAACATTGGCGGTATCCTTCATTAAAACAGTACCTTCTACATAGGCTTTTCGTTTCTCCACGATAAGAGGGATGGTCTGTGTTTTTCTTTTGTTCCGATACTTATAAAGTTCTGGATTATGCAGTTTTATTTTTTTTGAGCTATAATTCACTTCAACAATAAAATCCCTAAAAAGGTCGTACCCCATAATTCCGTGCACAGGAATACCAAGAGTGGTAGAAAAATTGATTCCCCGATCCAAAACCACATAAAGGTCTTGGGAGTAATTTCTCGCCCCACCGAGTTTAAAGGCATTGTTTTTGGAACTTAAGGCCTTCATCGGCTCTCCGCCGCCAAGGCCGCGAATGGTGACCTCGGAAACATTGTTGATAGGTATGGAATCCGACTCGGAAAGATTAAAAAGTATAGGCTTACTGACCCCCGAATCCAAAATAAAGGTAAGCTCGGTACCGTTGATTTCTACTGGAATTATAATAAGGTTGTTGATCAGCTCAAACTTTATCTTTTGGAATTTTTCACCATCGGGCAATCGATATCCTTGCGACCAAATAAACAAGGGTGCAAAAAAAAGAAGTGCAAAAAAGATGATGTTTTTCCTCAACATGCTTAATTTCAACTAGTCATACTTATTAAATATACACATTTGGCTTCAAACCTCATCTTAATTTAACATTTCAATAAGCAAGGAATTATTCCTTAAAGTTGTTGTTTTCGATAGTTGGTTTTCTCATTTTTGCCAAAACTTTAGCACATGCCTAGTATCTCGAAGAAAGGGACACAAATGCCCGCATCGCCCATCCGTAAATTGGTACCCTACGCAGAGGCTGCAAAAAAACGGGGAACCCATGTAATCCACCTCAACATTGGACAACCCGATATCAAAACACCAAAGGTGGCTTTGGATGCTGTACGAAACCATACTATTGAGGTACTTGAATACAGCATGACCCAGGGTTCCGAAGAATACCGTCAAAAAATTGCTGCTTATTATGCCAAACGGGACATTTTTGTTGATGCCGAAGATATTATTGTAACCACAGGAGGGTCCGAAGCATTATCTTTTACCATGGGGTCCATTATGGACAACGATGATGAAATCATTATACCTGAGCCATTTTATGCCAACTATAACGGTTTTGCCACTGCTGCGGGGGTTAAAGTACAACCTATTGCTTCATCCATTGAAAATAATTTTGCCCTCCCTCCCATTTCCAAGTTTGAAGAGCTCATTACTCCAAAAACAAAGGCTATCCTTATTTGTAACCCTGGGAATCCCACGGGATACCTTTATAGCAAAGAAGAAATAGAACAATTGGCCGATTTGGTCAAAAAACACAACCTTTTTTTGGTGGCAGATGAAGTGTACCGCGAATTCACCTACGATGGAAGGGAGCATTACTCTATTCTTCAGGTTGATGGGCTGGAACAACACGCCATTGTTGTAGACTCCGTTTCCAAGCGTTACAGTATGTGCGGGGCACGGATCGGTTGTTTGATTTCCAAAAACACCGAGGTAATAGCAACTGCAATGAAATTTGCCCAAGCAAGACTTTCTCCACCAACTTTTGCCCAAATTGCAAGTGAAGCGGCATTGGAAACCCCACAAGAATATTTTGATGATGTAATCGAGGAATATGTTTCTCGAAGAAACCTGCTCATCACAGAGCTCAACAAACTGGAAGGCGTAAAAGTAGCTACCCCACAAGGCGCCTTTTACTGCGTGGCAGAACTACCTATAGAAGATGCCGATCACTTTGCACAATGGTTGCTCGAAAGTTATGAACTCAATGGCAATACCGTGATGGTGGCTCCAGCAGCAGGCTTTTATGCCACGCCAGGTTTGGGAAAAAATCAGATAAGAATTGCCTATGTGCTCGAAAAAGAGCAACTTGTAAAGGCCGTCCAAATATTGGGCAAGGCCTTAACAGAGTACAACGCCTAGTGAATATTCAGGAAAACATATCCTTAAAAAGCTACAATACCTTTGGTATTGACGTAAAAGCACGGTTTTTTGTTGAGATTACCGGGCTGGTCCAACTTCAAAAAGCGCTTGAACTCAAGGCTTACCCAAAAAAGTTCATAATCAGCGGAGGGAGCAATATGCTGCTCACCAAGGATATTGATGCCCTTGTGATGCACATTAACCTCAAGGGTATTACCGTTGTCGAGGAAGGCAAAAACAGTGTGGAGGTGAAGGTAATGGCCGGTGAAAATTGGCATGAATTGGTGATGTGGAGCCTGGAACAGGGTTACGGCGGACTTGAAAACCTTTCGTTGATTCCAGGGAACGTGGGTACTGCGCCCATCCAAAATATTGGTGCCTACGGCGTGGAGCTCAAGGATGTTTTTGTGAGCTGTGCCGCCATGGATGTAAAAACTGGGGAATTGGAAGGCTTTGACAAAGAAGCATGTGAATTTGGTTACCGGGATTCCATCTTTAAAAACAAAGCAAAGGATAAATTCATTATTACTTCGGTAGTTTTAAGACTGACCAAGAAAGATCATGTACTGCACACGGGGTATGGCTCCATTGAGAATGAACTGAAAAACAAGGGAATTGTTCACCCATCCATAAAAGATGTTTCCGATGCCGTGATCGCAATCAGAAGAAGCAAATTGCCCGACCCCAAAGAAATTGGAAATAGCGGCAGTTTTTTTAAGAATCCTATTATTCCTAAAAAAGCATTTGATAAATTCATTAAAAAGAATCCCAATGCGCCTTTTTATGAGATGGATGACAATCAATATAAAATTCCAGCTGGTTGGCTCATTGAGCAATGCGGGTTTAAGGGAAAACGGTTTGGTGATGCAGCAGTACACGATAAACAAGCCTTGGTCTTGGTGAACCACGGCAACGCTACGGGCAAGGAAATACTTCATTTGGCCAAAAAAATTCAAGAAGAAGTACAAAAAACCTTTAAAATAAAAATTCAGCCAGAGGTGAACATAATAAAATAACCCTCGCATTGAAGTCAATAACGAGGGTTATACCAAACCAAACTAACCAAATTTATGAATGTTGTCAGGGTTGTGACACCCCTTATTTCTATTCAAAATGAACAAAGACAAAATGCTTTTTCTGTCTTAGCTTTGTTTTATATACGAGATAAATCCTATTTTAGATTTTGGTCCCATAAAAAATTTTACCAAAAGCATCATTAATGAGCACATTGATCGAGAGACATATTGTTTCACTCCTTGCGGAAAAAGACGATAAGGCTATTTCCCTACTCTACGAAAATTATGGTGATACACTTTTCGGTGTTGCTTTTAAAGTGGTAAAAGATGAAGATTTGGCCCAAGATGTGCTCCAGGAAAGTTTTATCAAAATCTGGAAAAAAGCTGATAGTTACGATGCCTCCAAAGCCAAACTTTTTACCTGGCTATTTCGAATTGTGCGAAATACAGCCATAGATAAGTTACGGAGCGTCAATAATAAATCGGACAAGGAAATCCAAATCGACGTTTCAGACGTATATAATGTTGGAGTGAAGGCTATTAACCCTGAACATCTGGACATCCAAGAAAACTTGGACAAGATTGAAGATAAGTACAGGGTTGTTCTTGAAGCCCTGTTTTTTGAGGGAATGACGCAGCAGGAGGCAAGTGATGAATTGGATATTCCCTTGGGAACCATAAAGTCCCGATTAAAAATCGGGCTTAGGGAACTTGGAAAAATTTACGGCACAACCATGTCTTTGCTTTTTTTATTAAATCTATTATCATGAAGGAAAAAGTTAAAATATTTTTAGAATCCGACATCTTGGAAAAGTACCTTTTGGGAGATACCACTAAAGAAGAATCCCAAAAGGCCGAAAGGTATATTGCCATGTATCCCGAAATAAGGGAAACCTACGATATGCTCCAAAAAAACCTAGAGACCTTTGCCAACATGTATGCCAAAAAGACCCCAGAAGGTCTAAAAGAAATCATATTGGCCAGCGCAAAAAAGGAGACGATGGTAAGCAAAAAGTACATGCGTTATGCCGTAGCGGCCAGTATCGCCATAATGATTTTTGCCGGTTCCTCCCTATTCTTTTGGAACGAGAACCAAACGCTTCAAGAAAAAAATACCATGGTCACCAACCAAATCAAGTATTTGGAGGATAACATGAAAGACCAATTGGCGGACATGAGAAACCAATTCATTGTACTGAACAACCCCTCGACCAAAAAGTATACAGTAAAAGGTGAGCGCGAAGCCAAGGAACTCAAGGCCATCGCATATATTAATCCCGTTAAAAAACTTTCTTATATCAACGTAAGCAATGTTCCAGAACTTCCCGAGGACAAATGCTTCCAGATGTGGGCCGAGGTGAACGGAGAGTTGGTGAATTTAGGTGTAATCAAAAACTTTGATGAAAAAGATAAACTTCTTGCGCTTCCTTATGCCGATAATGCAGTAAGTTACATCACCATTGAACCAAAAGGTGGCAACAACACCCCATCGGTCGACAATATCGTGGCCAACATCAAATATTAAAGTTCAACTTTAAAGAAACCTTAAACACCCCGACCTTTAGCGAGGTATTTTTGTACCTTTGTACAAAAGTTGGAATATGAAATTAGTATTAGTCACCATTGGTTTATTAGCACTTGCATTCGCAGGTATTGCTATTAAAATCTGGGGGAAAAAGAACGGTGAGTTTGCTGGAACATGCGCCAGTCAAAGTCCTTTTTTGAACAAGGATGGCGAAGCTTGCGGATTTTGTGGCAAACTTCCAGAGGAACAAGATTGTAAAAGAGATACGGTTACCAACACCCAATAATTCTTAACATTTTCAGGTAAGATTCATTTTTTGGAAAAAACCGACGATTCCATCAAGGAGATTATACAAAAGGCAAAAGAAGGAAACCAAATTGCCTTTAGTACACTCTTGGACACTTTTTGGAACGATGTTTACGGTTTTCAGATACTTCGCACCAAAAATGAAAATGACGCAGAAGACATAACCATAAGAACATTTTCGAGGGCCTTTGATAAAATTGACACCTACGATGAAACTTATGAATTTAAGACCTGGCTCATCACCATTTCCAAAAACCTTCATGTGGACCTTCTCCGAAAACGCAAGCGGAGCCTCATGAACGAAATGGATTCCCGAGGGGACGAGGTTAAAAAAGTCTTGGACGAAACCCCCACGGTCGAGGACCGTTTGATCACGGAGCAAAACCTTGCCCATCTCCTACAGGACATCAAAAAATTAAAACCGCATTACCAAAAAGTCATCAACCTGCGCTATTTTCAAGAAATGAGCTATGCCGATATTGCCAAAGAACTCAACGAACCCGTGAACAATGTAAAGGTGAAATTGCTCCGGGCCAAAAAACTTTTGGCAGAGATCATCAAAAAAAAGTGACCTGCTTCAAGGCACAAAGTTTCCTTCCCAGTTTCGTATCTTTGTACATCAAATTTATTATGTATGAGCACAAGCGTTGCAGAAAACGTTCTTCCACCCAAAGGAAAGCCTAAATGGCTAAGGGTTAAGCTTCCTACGGGCAAAAAATACACCCAGCTCAGAGGGCTTGTAGATAAGTACGACCTACATACCATTTGTACCTCCGGAAGCTGCCCCAACATGGGCGAATGCTGGGGAGAAGGTACCGCTACATTTATGATTTTGGGTAACATTTGTACCCGTTCCTGTGGATTTTGCGGCGTAAAAACTGGCCGACCCGAAACGGTGGACTGGGCAGAACCCGAAAAAGTGGCCCGTTCCATAAAAATCATGAACATCAAACATGCTGTGCTCACCTCTGTGGACCGCGATGACCTTAAGGACATGGGATCCATTATTTGGGCAGAGACGGTAAAAGCCGTTAGACGGATGAACCCCGAGACCACCATGGAAACCCTTATTCCGGATTTTCAGGGAATTTCCACCCATTTGGACAGAATGTTGAAAGTGGCCCCCGAAGTGATTTCCCATAACATGGAAACCGTGAAACGTCTGACCCGAGAAGTTAGGATTCAGGCCAAATACGAACGTAGCCTTGAGGTATTGGACTATCTAAAGAAAAATGGGGCAAACAGAACCAAATCCGGTATTATGCTAGGTTTGGGCGAAGAAGAAAACGAGGTCTTTGCCACCATGGAAGATCTTAGAAAAGTAGATGTGGATGTAATTACCATTGGCCAATACCTGCAACCTTCTAAAAAACACCTGCCCGTAAAGCAATTTATTTTGCCCGAACAGTTTAAAAAATATGAGGAAATAGGGTTGGAAATGGGCTTTAGGCATGTGGAAAGCGGAGCCTTGGTTCGCTCATCGTACAAAGCACACAAACACATACACTAGCTCCCCTCCCCATCATCATGAAAAACATCTCTATTGGTATTAATGGTTTTGGCCGTATCGGTAGAACCCTTTTTAGACTTTTACTGAATCATCCGAACATTAAGGTAGTGGCCATTAACGATTTGGCCAATGCCGAAACCTTGGCCCATTTGCTGAAATATGACAGCATTCATGGGGTATTGAATACAGAAGTATCACACAAAGACAATCTAATTCTTATTGATGGCAGGGAAATCCCCGTTCTCAATCACGATCACCCCAAGGAAATAGACTGGAAATCGCACAAGGTTGATATTGTCGTAGAATCCACTGGAAAGTTTAAAACAAAGGAAGAATTGGAATTCCATATAAAAAATGGGGCCAAAAAAGTGATTCTTTCCGTTCCTCCATTGGATGAATCCATTAAAATGGTGGTTTTGGGCGTTAATGAGGATATCATCAACAGCGAAGACCAAATTATTTCCAATGCATCCTGTACAACCAACAATGCTGCCCCAATGATCAAGGTGATCAATGAATTGTGCGGTATAGAACAGGCCTACATCACTACTATACATTCCTATACTTCGGACCAGAGCTTGCACGATGCCCCCCACCGCGACCTTCGTAGGTCCAGGGCGGCCGGGCAATCCATTATCCCTACCACCACGGGTGCTGCAAAAGCACTGACCAGTATTTTTCCTGAATTATCGGATGTGATAGGCGGATGTGGCATACGCGTTCCCGTTCCCAATGGTTCACTTACGGATATTACCTTCAATGTGCTCCAAGAAACTTCTATTGAGGAAATAAATGCTACCTTTAGGAAGCAAGCGGAAAATAGCCTGAAAGGCATACTCAATTATACCGAAGACCCTATTGTTTCCATCGATATAAACAATAGTTCTTACTCTTGTACGTTTGATTCTTTGATGACCTCCGTAATTGGCAAAATGGTGAAAATCATTGGGTGGTACGATAACGAAACTGGATATTGCTCCAGAATTATTGATTTAATAGATTTGCTCATAAAGAAAAATTACGTTTGATCTTCAACCTTGTAAACAAAAAGATAGGCAAAAAATCGCTGCTTCTATTGTGCATAGTGTTATGCATCCAGTTTACTTTTGCCCAAAGTGATGGTAATTCCACCTCTGACGTTAAGGCCATTTTTAATGAGTTTATGCAATATCGCCACGAAAACAAAGTGGACAAAGCTTTAGAAACTTTGAATGAGGCTGCAAATATTGCAGAGCGAAATGAAGACTCCAAACTTTTGCTGGACACTTATCACCAATATGCACGGTTGTTTTTAGAGGAAGAAGACCGAGAAACAGCTATTTTCTACTGGGACAGGGCCAGTATTCTTTTAAGGGATACCTCATACTCCTACGGCGAAGCATTCCACTTGTATTTAGATGCCGCATTGCGGTATGGTGAAGGCAATAACTTTCAAGCATTGAAACAACTGGAGGAATCCAGAAAACTTAGTAATAACAGGAATCTTACCAATAATATACTTTTACTTGAGGCCAGTATCTACACCAATATTGAGAAGTACGATGACGCTGTTAAAAACCTACATGCCCTAATCGTTAACTCCGATGATAAAGAGCGTGCCTACTTGGCCACAAGGGCCAACTTACAATTGGCAAAAATAAGCGTGACCCTGGATGATTTTGAAGACGGGATCATCCACTCCAAAGCTGCTTTGGAACTAGCGGAAAAGCATGGTTTTTCCAAAGAGATAAAAATTGCCTACGAACAATTGTCCGGCATTTACGAAGCCAGTGGCAATTACGATGAATCCCTCGTATATGCCAAAGGTTTGGCCCAAATAAAAGATTCCATATTCAATGTGGAAAAGGCCAAGTTAGATGCCAATGCCGCGGACAAAATCCGGTTCGACCACCAAATGAACGAACTCAACAAACTCCAAGCAAAAAATGAGGAGCTCAGCGAATCCAAAAACCGCTCGGAAATAACCGCCATATTAACATCTGCCTTTTTGACCATTATCTCCCTTTTGGCAGTTTCATTGTTCAGAAACAATCAAATCAAGCTTAAAACAAACGATCTTCTTTACACCAAAAACAAGGAACTGGAGTTGGCAAGGGATGCAGCGGTTTCTGCCATGCAGGCCAAAACAAATTTCTTATCAACCGTAACCCACGAGCTCAGGACACCCTTGTATGCCGTTACGGGACTCACCCATCTATTATTGGAAGAGAACCCCTCGGAACATCAAAAGGAACATTTAAAATCATTAAAATTCTCAGGGGAATACCTGCTAAATTTTATCAACGATATTCTTCAGATAAATAAAATTGATGCAGAAAAACTGGAACCTCTCAATATAGAATTCAAGTTGCACAAAGTACTGGATGATGTTGTGGAGTCGCTCCAACAAAATGCTCACGAGAAAAAGACAAAACTGATCCTGGATTACGATCCTACCATCCCCAAAAAATTGTTGGGAGACCCCATAAAGCTATCCCAAATTTTTATGAACCTTGTTGGCAATGCCCTTAAGTTCACCAAAAATGGCAAAGTAGAGGTCTTGGCCAAAATGTTGAAAAAAGATGAAGATCAGGTAAAGCTATACTTTGAAGTAAGGGACAATGGAATCGGGATTTCGGAAGAGCAACAAAAAAATATTTTTGAAAGCTTTGAACAAGGTTCCATACAAATCAATAGGGAGTATGGGGGCACAGGGCTTGGGCTTACCATTGTTAAAAGTCTTTTGGGATTGTTTGGAAGCTCCATTCACCTTGAAAGTGAGTTAGGCCACGGAAGCTCCTTCTATTTTGAAATGGATCTAAATTACGAAACCAAAGAAGGTGAAGAAATCTCTTTTGAACTCAATCCCGAGGATTTCCAATTCAAAGGATTGCACGTGCTAGTTGTGGAAGACAATAAGATCAACCAGGTAATCACCAAAAAAATGCTCACCAAAAAAGAGATCAGTTGCGACATTGCCAATAATGGTAACGAGGCCATTGACCTCGCCAAAAAAAATACCTACGATGCCATTTTAATGGATATCCACATGCCGGGCATAAGCGGCGAGGAAGCCACACGACAAATACGAAAGTTTGACAAAAATATCCCCATCATTGCATTGACCGCCATTTCTTTGGATGACAGTCTGGAGAGTTTCTACGAAGCAGGCTGTAACGATGTGGTTACCAAACCATTTAAACCAGAAGTTTTCTATCAAAAAATTGGAGAAAACATCTTTAGAAGCAAAATGGAAGGTTCGGTTTAGAGCATGTTTAAAAGGATTGATTGCAGTGAAAATTAGTCATTTTGTGCCCAATTGAAGCCTTTTTTGAGTTGCATAGCAGTGCTACGAAAGGAAAAAAAGGTGAAAAGTGGGTGCAAAAGGACAGTTTTTTAACCAATTGAATTCTTTTTAAACATGCTCTTAAAACAATGCCTGTAGCGAGCTCTTCAAAACCGCTTCATCTTCACGGGAAAAACTATGGGATATTTGCAAAAAGTACAGATTTCGCAACCTTCCCTCCAAACGGACGAAGTCTTTTTCTGTGGTCAGCACCATCTGGTACCCTTTAAATTGTTCAATCTCCTTATCTGTAAAGTGGTGATGGTCCCCAAATTCAAAATGTTCAAACGCAATTCCAACAGACTTTAAAAATTGTACCAAAGGTTCTGGCGACGCAATGCCGGTTACCAAAGCCAATGGTTTTCCCTTCAATTCTGATAATTGGACTTTTTGCAGTCCCCCATCAGTTATAAAATCATTGTACTTTAACATTGCGAACAATACGTTTTGATTGGGTTTAGGCTTGAGCTTATCAATTACCTTTTTCCTTTCCACATCTTGCAGTGTATCCGGGCATTTGGTAACAATGATCAAATCCGCACGTTTGGCCTCTTTTTTGGTATCGCGAAGGCTTCCCGTGGGCAAATACCAGTCATCCACATATAAATTATGATATGTGGTAAGCAAAATCGAAAAAGTCGGTATCACCCTTCTATGTTGAAAAGCATCATCCAAAACAATAACTTCTGGACCAAACACACTTTCCAGTTTTTGGATACCATTACGCCTATCGGTATCAACAGCAACGGCAACTTGGGGAAATTTTCGATGAATCTGATAGGGTTCATCACCCAATTCCAAAACGGTACTTTCAGTACCTGCCAAGTAGAATCCTTTTGATTTCCGCTTGTATCCACGGCTCAAAACAGCAGTCTTCCGGTTGGTCAATATGCTGAGCAAATATTCAGTCATCGGGGTTTTCCCCGTTCCCCCAACACTCAGGTTGCCCACACAAATGGTAGGTGTTTTGTACGATTTGGATGAAAAAACACCCACATCAAACAAAAAGTTTCGCACATAAACCACCAAGGCGTAGACCAAAGAAATCGGGAACGCTATTTTCCGAAGCAACTGAAGCATTGAACGAAAATATAATATTTTATCTTTAGCCCACTTAACATTTTTAAAATGACCGTTAACGACATAGCAAAAGTGCTTGAAGAATTGGCTCCATTGGCCCATGCCGAGGAGTTTGACAACGTGGGTTTATTGGTTGGAAACCCAAACATGAAAGTCAAAGGTGTTCTCGTAACCTTGGATACGCTAGAAAATGTGGTGGAAGAGGCCATTGAGAAAAAATGTAACCTAATCGTAAGCTTTCACCCGATAATTTTCAAAGGGCTAAAGCGGCTAACCGGAAGCAACTATGTTGAACGCGTTGTAATCAAAGCCATTGCCCACAATATTGCGATATACAGCATGCATACGGCATTGGACAACAGCAAAATGGGCGTCAATGCCAAAATATGCGAAGTTTTGGGACTAAAAAATCCGGAAATCCTAATTCCAAGAACTAAAAGCATCAAAAAATTGACCACTTACGCTCCCTCGGCAGATGCTGATAATATAAAATTGGCCCTATTTACGGCGGGTGCCGGGGAAATTGGGAAGTACAGCAATTGCAGTTATAGTTTGGAAGGCACTGGAAGTTTTAAGGCTGGAAACGGCGCCAACCCCGCTGTTGGAAAAATTGGCGAAGTACATTTTGAAAAAGAGACACAAATCAACGTTATCTATTCTTTTGAGAAGGAAAAAAGCATTCTAAAAGCACTTTTTGATGCCCACCCCTACGAAGAAGTGGCCTACGAAGTGCTTACCCTGGAAAATAGCAATCAAGATTTGGGAATGGGAATGATAGGCACTCTCGATGTTGAAATGGATGAAAAAGAGTTTTTACTATTTGTAAAAAATAGAATGAATGCTTCCGTTGTAAGGCATTCCAAACTACTGGGAAACAAGGTAAACAAGGTTGCTGTTCTAGGAGGTAGCGGGGCATTTGCAATAGGTGCCGCCAAGAAATCGGGGGCTGATATTTTTGTGACCGCCGACATTAAATACCACGAATTTTACCAAGCCGAAAACCAACTGGTAATTGCCGATATCGGGCACTTTGAAACTGAGCAGTTTACAAAAGATTTATTGGTTGATTATCTTACGAAAAAAATTCCTAATTTTGCAGTCTCTTTATCGGAGAATATAACGAATCCCATCAAGTATTTATAAAATATATGGCGAACAAGAAAGAAAGCACTGTGGAAGAAAAGTTGAGAGCACTGTACGACCTACAGCTTATTGATTCCAGAGTGGATGAAATCCGCAATGTTAGAGGCGAACTGCCTTTGGAAGTAGAGGACTTGGAAGACGAAGTTCTTGGTCTTAAAACCCGAATGGACAAATTGAAAACGGATGTTGAGACTATCAACTTTGAGATTACTGCCAAAAAGAATCTCATCGATGAGTCAAAAGCGCTTATTAAAAAATACAGCGAACAACAGAAAAACGTAAGGAATAGCCGCGAGTTCAATTCGTTGAGCAAGGAAGTGGAATTCCAAGAGCTGGAGATTCAATTGGCCGAAAAGAACATTAAGGAGTTTAAAGCACAAATTGAGCAGAAAAAAGAGGTGATTTCCACAACCAAGGAGAAACTTTCCGAGCGTGAGGGTCACCTAAAGCACAAAAAAGGTGAACTGGACGCTATTCTTGCAGAAACTGAGAAAGAAGAAAAGGCCCTTTTGAAAAAATCTGAAGAGTACCAAGACAAAATCGAAGAGCGTTTGATCAAGGCCTACAAAAGAATACGCCACAACGTAAAAAATGGTTTGGCCGTGGTTCCCGTAGAACGTGGAGCTTCCGGTGGTTCTTTCTTTACAATTCCACCTCAGGTTCAGGTAGAGATTGCAAGCCGTAAAAAAATCATTACCGATGAGCACAGCGGTAGAATTTTGGTAGACCCTTTATTGGCCGAAGAAGAACAGGATAGAATGGAAAAACTTTTTTCCAAAATCTAATTTTCACCATTGGTTAAGAAATTAAAGGGGGCTGTCTAAAACGTCGATTTTCGTCAACCTGAACTTGTTTCAGGTTCTCATAATGGTTTGTATATCAATATGATGGAGTTCTGAAATAAACCTACCTGTCCGGTAGGCAGGTTCAGAATGACGTATTTCAATACTTTTTTAGACAGCTTTTTTATTGCTCTTCTCTATCATTTCGAAATAAGCGAAGCGATTGAGAAATCTATAAGAGATAATACCTGATGGATGTTGGGCGTAGTCGAAGACCATACTTTATCTCAACCCATTATTTTCGAAGAAATCCGTGCAATTCGTGTCAAACTACTCCTGTAAAAAAATGTCTCGACTACACTCGACATGATAATCAATAAAAAACGAAAGAGATTTTTCACTTCGTTCAAAATGACAATTAGTGTTCATAAGAATCGGGCGTTCTGTATTGACATCTTCTAAAAATTCATGTTCCAAATGGATACTGAGCGGAGTCGAAGTACCATACTTTATCTCAACCAATTATTTTCGAAGAAATCCGTGCAATTTGTGTCAAACTGCTACTGTAAAAAAATGTCCCGACTGCGCTCGACACGGCATCAATAAAAAAAGAGAGATTTTTCGCTATGTTCAAAATGACAAATTAGGGTGCTTTATTGTCTGTTAAGAATTCTAAGATTTTATCTTCCACTTCCTTGGAATCCCACTTTTCTTCAATATTGGGAAGCTGCATCACTTCTTGCATGATGGCTTCTTGCCTATCCCCTATGGCCAATGCCTCGGCATAAGGCCTATCAGAAAAAGTAACACGGCTATACACCGGTACCCACTTTTCCGGATGCTTGGTGGTAAAATGTTTTTCAATCTTTTTTTGCAGCAAGAACTTTGCGTCGGCTGTTTTGCTGCTCATTTCCACAAAGTTTCTGTAACTCAGTTCGGCAATTGCATCGGCATTGGGCTTACGCTCTTGTTCATATTCGGAAAAGATGGTCTCCCAATCATCTCCATACTTCTCCATTAACTGATTGAGCACGTAAATATCCTCAAAACCGGCATTCATGCCCTGTCCGTAAAATGGTACAATGGCATGGGCAGAATCGCCTACCAAGGCCACTTTGTTCCAATACGTCCAAGGATAGCATTTCATGGTGACCATGGCACTGGTCGGGTTATTGAAAAAATCTTTGGTCAAATCCTCAATTTCTTTACGAACATTGGGAAAGTATTTTTTGAAAAACTCACGGGCCTGATCTTCGGTCTCGATACTTTTAAAAGAAACTTCTCCCTCAAAAGGCAAAAACAAGGTACAGGTAAAACTACCATCAATATTGGGCATGGCGATAAGCATAAACTCACCTCTTGGCCAAATATGGAACGAGTTATTATCCAACTTATGGGTGCCATCCTCATTGGCAGGTATGGTAAGCTCTTTGTAGCCTACATCAATAAAGTTCTGGGAATAGTTAAACCTACTTTGGCGCTGCATTTTGTGGCGTACCCTTGAAAATGCTCCATCACAACCAAAAATCAGGTCAAAATCATACGTTTTCCATTTGCTTTTTTCGGTTTCCCCCGTATAGATTTTAGCTTCGGGCAAATCAACATCCCAAACTTTTTCATTAAATCGGAACGAGGCACCCTCGCCTTCAGCCAAATCAATCATCCGTTTGTTGAGAATTCCCCGTGAAATAGACCAAATGGCCTCCCCATCTTTCCCATATTTCTGAAAATAAACAGGTTTACCGTTCACATGCATCGCACGTTTATCGAGTGGAATTGCTATTTCCTTAATTTTTTTCCCTATGCCCACTTCATCCAAAGAGCGCCATCCCCTATTGCTCATCGCAAGGTTAATGGAACGTCCAGAGAACTTGATGGTCCTTATATCTGGTCTTCTATCGAATACGGTAACCGTATGCCCAATTCTTCGTAAATAAATTGCTAAAAGGGAACCCACCAATCCGGAACCGATGATGGCTATATTTTTTGGAGTCTGTGCCATAGATGCCCAATGGGCGAATTCTGATTAAGCGGCTAAAATACGGAATTTTAATTTTTTATGTTCACGCATTTTCTTTCCAAATCTCCTTACTACACAGGTTTTGCACTTTTCTGTGAAGATATAGTTTGGACTGTTAAGAATTTTTAACATAAGCGTGTAAACCTTGACTCCAAATGTTACCGTATATATATAAAATATTCCGCTTCGGCGCCTATATATAAAAAGTCCTTCACAAACAATTGCGAAGGACTTTTCACTTTTATGGAATTGATTATCCTATTTTAGTATTTCATCCACAATACCGTATTCCACAGATTCTTCTGCACCCATCCAATAATCGCGATCAAAATCTTTCATGACCTTTTCAAAAGGTTGCCCGCAGTTTTCTGATAAAATTTGGGCGCCAAGTTCTTTCGTTTTAATGATTTCCTTGGCCTGGATTTCAATATTGGAGGCTTGTCCTCTTGCTCCGCCGCTAGGTTGGTGGATCATGACACGGGCATGTGGCTGAATAAATCTCCTTCCTTTTTTCCCTACCGATAAAAGTATAGATCCCATAGAGGCAGCCAAACCGGAACAAACCGTGGATACCGGGCTTTTTATCTGTTTAATGGTATCATAAATGGCAAAACCAGAGGTAACGTACCCTCCCGGGCTATTGATGATCAATTGAATTTCTTTATTGTTCAGCATATCCAAATAGAGTAATCTATCTATTACGTGCTTCGCAGAATCATCATCTACTTGGCCCCATAAGAACACTTTGCGGTCCTCTAACAGTTTTTCTTGGATCAACTCTTGAACTTTTCCTTTTTTTGAACTCATTTTTTAGGTGTTGTAAGACTTCAAAAATAATCAAATTCCAAGGAAGTTTCCGCACTTGTTCATCACAATACTTGGATTATGATTTTATCTCCACTTTTTGTGACACTACATCTTTGATCGGAATCACAAATTTACTTTTTTGGGTTTCCAAAGTAAGACTGTTATTATCTATGGCCTTAATGGTTCCTTCATCATCACCAATAACTATTTTATCACCGACCATATAGGTTTTTCGTGTGTAAAAAGACCTAAGTAGGTCTGCAACAATTTCTCTGGAACCCAATCCAACGCCCAAGGCAAATGCCAAAAGAAAAGACCCCAAGATCAACGTTATGTTGTTGGTGATTATGGTTGTATCTACCCCAGCTTGGTTCAATGCTGTAATCGACATAAATATTACAATCACATAAAAAAACAGGTTACTTACCAGATTGGAACCACCAAATTCTAGGGAGTCAAAAAGTCGCTTAATGGTTTTCTTTACAAAGTTACCAATGTAGAATCCTAACATTAGAAGTGCAAGTGCACTAAAGAATCGAGGTAAATAATGTAAAAGATTACCTATTTCTTGGGATATGATCTTCCAATCCAAAATATCGGCCGCCACAATAAGAAAGACCAAGATTAAAAACCACCGTACAAACCCCAATATTATTTTGGTAAGGTCTATTTTAAGGTCGCCTTTGCCCGTTACGTCCATTCCGTTTATTTTCTCGTTCAGCACCTCTATTTTGGCTATTTTGAGGATTTTTCGGAATAGGAACATTACAATCTTAATAACGATCCAACCTAAAAATAAAATAACAATTGCACCCAAAATTTTAGGAAAAGCCAATGCTATCTCTTTGCCCATGCCCGATAACGAGTCAAGGGTCACATTTTTCCAATCATTAATAGTCTCCATAGTTGTTGTTTGTTTATAGTGTTCTGTTAGTTGTTATCACCCAAGGTTTTGAATAGTTTGCGCAAAGCATCCCCCAAATTGATTGAGAACAATGAAGCCATGTCCATGATCAACTTTGCCGCAGCAATGTCGTTCATCACTTTTTGCTTCATTTCGGGCGGAGCCTCGTGCAGGGAGGCCTCCAGCTCTTTAAATGGGTTTTTGTGTTTCTTTGCCATCTATTCGAGGGTATTATAGATTTCCAATAGTCTTTCTTTGGCTCTTTTAAGCCTCATCTTCACAGCGCTCTCCCCTATTTCCATTAAGGTCACCAGTTCTTTTACACTGGCGCCGTCTTGATATTTCAATAACAAAATGGATTTATCTTCAACCGAGATAAGCTTCAAGCACTTTTTGAGTTTATCCGCTTTCATTTCATATAAACTCTCATCAGGCACTTCTTCGGTAAGTTTATGTTCGGAAACTTCAACTTGTACGGATTTGTCCCGTATTTTTCGTTGTTTGTTCCGATTTACATAGTTCACACAAAAATTATAGGTAAAAGAATACAGCCAGGTAGAGAACTTCGATTTCCCTTTAAAGGTTCGAAGTTTGATAAAGAGTTGGAGGAACACATCCTGTGTCAAATCCTCCGCCTCATCCGCAGATTTTGCAAATCCGTAACATTTGTTATAGACCATTTTCGCATAGCGGTCGTACAATTTCCCAAATAGCATAGGGTCATTGTCCGCCACAATCTGTTTCACTAATTCCTCATCAGAAAGATGTACGTAAAAGTCTTCCTTTTCCAAAAACGCTTTGTCGGGGTTACTTATAAGTATTAGAAACAGCTTTTTAAAAAAGGTCACTCCAGAAACAGGTTTATTTGGTCAGGCTTTTTAAAATGGGGCGCAAATTAAAAGATTTTCCTAGTATATTTGATTAAAAACCAGATATGAAGACCTATTACATCGTTGGACTGTTCGCCTTTTTATTGATTTTCTCCTGCAAAACAGATTCCAAAAAATCCGAAGCAACTGCCGAAACCAAAAAAACCGTTCCCGAACTAATCGCGGAGGCTCACGGTTTTGAAAACTGGAAGGATGTTGAGAAAATCACTTTTACCTTTAACGTAGATAGGGATTCCATGCATTTTGAGCGCAGCTGGCATTGGGAAACCAAAACCAACACGGTTACCTCCATTTCCGGGGCAGATACCTTAATGTATGACCGTGCAAACATGGACAGCATTGCTCTAAAAACAAATAGTGGTTTTATAAATGACAGATATTGGTTGATGGCCCCCTTTAATTTGATGTGGGATGCCAACAACTATACTTTTGAACACACCCCTGAAGTAACCGCCCCCATTAGTGAAGAGCCCATGCAAAAATTGACCATTGTGTATGCCAACGAAGGTGGCTATACCCCTGGTGATGCGTACGACTTCTATTTCAAGGATGATTACATTATTCGCGAGTGGGCCTATCGCAAATCCAATCAAGAAGAACCTAACTTGGTTTCCACTTGGGAAGATTATGTGAACATGGAAGGCTTACAACTGGCCAAACAACACAACCGTCCCGAAGGCGGCACCAGCCTTTATTTTACCGGGCTATCGGTGAGTAAGAAATAGAATTCTGATTAATTTTTGGGTTGGTAAAGCTCAAAAAAAGATATTTTCAAGATTCCCCCTACATAACTAAAGGCTATTCCTTATATAAATAGCATCCTAATTTAGGTGGTATAGCGGTGTAGAATTCTTGGTTTTAAACAAGTTGGCAGCAATTACGATACTATAAAAGATTATAATGAATAACTCCTTACTAATCAAAGTTATCCTAATACTAACCAGCTTTTCATTTATGAACACTTATGGACAAGATTTAGAAAAACATAAATGGACGAATAGAATTCTAATCGTTAAAACATTGGATGTCCAATCAAAAAAATATAAAGAACAAGTAAAGGAGTTTACAAATTCCACTGAGGAACTAATTGATAGAAAATTGATACTTTATAAAATAGTCAATAACGATTTTACATTAACAAATTATACAAACAGTTCGTTGAATTCTTCTGGAAAGGTCTCAGGAAAACTAGCCGAAAATATTTTAGATGCTAAAGAAAATTTTGAAATAATTTTAATTGGACTGGACGGAGGAATAAAAATTCAACAAACCAAAATCTTGACAAAAGAACATCTTTTTAATACCATCGATGCAATGCCCATGAGAAAAAACGAGATGGAAAATTAAAAATTCTCAGCTTAAATCCTGCATCGAAATCATATTCGATACCACTACAAAAACAATCATCAAAAACACCTCACCTCCCCCTCCTACCCAAGAAAAACGTAATCCCCAAAACCATAAGGGCCAAGAACAGTAGCAATATAAAACTATAGTTTAAGGAAGCACTTTCTGCGATAAATCCAAGAATTACAGGGCCCAGCAAAAAACCGATATACCCCGACCCTGCGATAAAAGCCACCCCTTGGGAAGAATCCACTCCCTTTACATTGCCACCTATTCGAAATAACTCAGGCACGATGACCGAAAAACCAAGCCCGTTAAATGCAAATCCAATAATGGACCAGGTAGTGTTTTGTGTTAGCACCAAAACAAAACCAATGGCAGCGATAAAAGCACCCAGCCCCACTATTTTAATGGGCCCTATTTTGGCACTGATGCCATCACCCAGAAACCGTCCTAACGTCATCGTGGTGGAAAACGCCAAGAACCCCGCCCCAATGAGCAGTTCAGGGGCTGTGGTCATTTCCTTGAGGTAAAGCGCGCTCCAATCAATAATGGCACCCTCGCTTCCAAAGGAGACAAATCCGATAATGCCCAATAACAATAAGGGTTTGAATAGTTTTAGGCTAAAAGGTTCCTTTTCCACAGGTGCGGCCACCACATGGATGTAATGCTTTTTCAAATAAAGATTGATACCAAACACCAAAACCACCGTAATCCCCATATGCAGCGTAGGGTTTCCAATCACTGGAATCAGGAAACTGCCCAATCCGACCAAAATACCACCCAAGCTAAAAAAGCCATGGGCAGCGGACATAAAGTTTTGTTTGTCCTCCTTTTCAATCTCTGTGACCAAGGTGTTTATGGCAATATCGATAAAACCGTTGCTGGCTCCAAAAAGATACAGCGCCAACATCAACAAATAATAATTGGACGCCATAAGTGGCAACATGGCAGTCACCGAAGCAAATATTACCCCATACCACGAGGCCTTGCCCACCCCTAGTTTATTAATGATTTTGGAGGCCACAGGAAAAATGGTAAACACTCCAAGGGACAAACAAAATAGAGCAATACCCAAATCGGCCTTATCTATATCCAGCTTATCTTTTACTGTGGGAATATAAATGGCCCAAGTACCAAACCAAATATTGATACTGGTAAACACCCATGCTACCCCAAAATATCTCGGTTTGGATAAAATAAGCCATAGGGATTTCATAATCTGGTAGTGTTTGGTTGGTTAATTTTATTGGTTATTGGTTATTTACCCTGTATACCTGCTTTCAAGATCTGTCCAAAGCGAAACATATCCTCATACGAACAATATAGGGGCGCAGGGGCCAATCGGATAACGTTGGGCTCCCTCCAATCGGTAATGACACCGTTTTTCATTAAATAGTCAAAGATGGATTTTCCCTCACCGTGTAAAAACACGGAAAGTTGACATCCTCTGGCTTCTGGGGTAATTATTTCGAAAGTGCTGTCCACTTCCTTGTCAATCTCCTGAAGGACAAATTCCAAAAAGGCCACAATGGTCTTTTGCTTTTCAATAAGGGCGTCCATCCCAACCTCGTCAAATATCTCCAAGGATGCCAAATAGGGCGCAATTGACAGTATGGGCGGATTGCTCAACTGCCAAGCATCGGCCGTTTCAATGGGGGCAAATTCGGGTTCCATTAAAAAACGGGTCTCTTTTTTGGTGCCCCACCAGCCTTCAAAACGGGGGATATCTTCCATTCCCAAATGTCTTTCATGGATAAAGATGCCAGATGCGTTCCCGGGGCCGCTGTTCATGTATTTGTAACTGCACCACGCAGCGAAATCGGCGTCCCAATCGTGCAGGTTCAATTTTATATTTCCTACGCCGTGTGCCAAATCCCAGCCTACAAAGGCACCTTCGTCTTTTCCTGCTTTGGTGATGGCTTTCATATCCAACACCTGCCCATTGTAGTAGTTCACCCCACCCATCAACACCAAAGCCAATTCGTCGCCCGTTTCATTTATTTTTTTAATGATATCTTCCGTGCGCCACGCATGTTCCCCGTCCCTCTTTTTTACTTCAACAATGGCATCTTTGGGGTCCAATCCATGATAGCGCACCTGACTTTGCAACATATATTGATCGGATGGAAATGCTTTTTCCTCGCATATAATTTTGAAGCGTTTATCGGTAGGGCGGTAAAAAGATACCATCAACAAATGAAGGTTCACCGTTAGGGTATTCATCACCGAAATTTCTTTGGGCATGGCGCCGACCACTTTGCCTAAACCTTCAGCAAGTCTTTCGTGATAATCCCACCAAGGTTTATCTGCATAAAAATGCCCCTCCACGGCCAGTTCTCGCCAATCTTTCATTACCTCGTCCACAAATTTTTGCGTCCGTTTGGGTTGAAGGCCAAGGGAATTTCCTGTGAAGTAGATTACATCCTTCCCGTTTACTTGTGGATAGTGAAATTCATTTCTGTATGTGGCAAGGGAATCTGCTGCATCAAGTTTTTTGGCAAATTCAAGCGTATTTTGGAACGTCATTCTTATTTTGGTTTGCTTCAAAAATACGATTTGTGCAAGTAACTCAAGATAAAGATTTTTTCGATTCTGATTGTCCGTTTAATGTCATAATGATGTTTTTGGCGTCATGTTGAACTTGTTTCAACATCTCATCCTGCTGAACATGAGCATCTTTATGTGACCCTGAATCAAGTTCAGGGTGACGTTGGTAATATTATGACACATTGCGGACATTCAATTTCGATTATACTCAATTGTACCAGTGGTCAATCCAAATGTCATATCGAGCGCAGTCGAGATGTTTTTGTCTGCCTTTCGACTGCGCTCAAGAGGACAAAAACAAAGCATCGGCTCAAACCTTCATGGCCACTGGTACAATTACGGATATACAAAAGATTTTTACTCCAATCGCATTTCGATGATGTGCTTTTTAAACCCTACTTTTTCATACGCTTTAATGGCTGGTTGGTTTTCATTGTAGACCGTCAATCTGATTTCTTTAAAACCTTGATTGTTCGACCAGTTCTTGAGTTCTTCCACAATCAGGGCATTGATTCCTTGTCCTCTAAAATCTTCATCGGTATACATAAAACCCAGATAGGCATAAAATTTATGGTTCAAATAATGTCTTGCCTTTTTGGGAATGGCATAGCCCGAAGCCACAATTTTACCATCAACCTCAGCAACAATCACATGGGCTTTGGGGTCTTGAACCATCTCACCAATATCGTAATAACTAATGGGACCGTTTTTGATGGTGACATCGAACGGACGTTCGGCCTTTATGATTTCTTGTTCAAAATTCAGCAGCAAGGGAAGGTCATCCAATGTTGCTGTACGTATGTTTACCTTTGGTAACGCCATGGAATGCTTTTGTTTTTAATAGATTGAATATCCATTATCTGTAATAATTTCCTTTTGCATGTCATTCCGAATTTATTTCGGAATCTCATTACACTAATAATCAGAAGCCTAATGAGAACCTGAAACAAGTTCAGGTTGACGAAAGTTTTGTTTATGATAAAATCCAGACAATCAAATAATAGATATTCCAATGTAGTTCTTTTCTATATTTTTGCGAAAAATATCTCATGCACTTCCTATCACCTATTTTGGAGAGTTACATTACCAACAGTTCGGAGGACGAACCTGAATTATTGCAGGAACTTACCCGTGAAACCCATTTAAAAGTGATTCAACCTAGAATGATCACGGGGCATTTTCAGGGTCGGGTTTTGAGTATGTTGTCCAAAATTATTAATCCCAAATATATCTTGGAGATAGGCACCTATACGGGATATTCGGCATTATGTTTGGCCGAAGGGCTTCAAAAAGAGGGGGAATTGCATACCATTGAGGTAAACGAAGAGCTCCATCAAATGCAGCGAAAGTATTTTGATAAAAGTGGATTTGGATTTCAAGTCAAACAACATGTAGGTGATGCTTTGGAAATTGTTCCCAGCTTGAATCAGACTTTTGACCTTGTTTTTATTGATGCCCAAAAGGTGAACTACGATGCTTATTTTGAGGCGGTGATTCAAAAAACAAATCCGGGCAGTGTAATACTATCGGATAATGTACTGTGGTCCGGAAAAGTGGTCGAGCCAATACAGAAATCGGACAAGGCCACTGCCGCACTGTTGGAATACAATCAAAAATTAAAAAATGACCCGAGAGTGGAAAGCGTTTTACTTCCAATTAGGGATGGACTGACATTGAGTAGGGTGCTATAAAACGTTGGTACAGCCAATAAAAGAGCCATCCGGACAGTAAACCTACCACCATACCCACCAAAATATCAAAAGGATAATGTACTCCCACATAGACACGGCTCAACGTAAACACCACGGGCCAAATAAAAAACAATACCGACCATTTTACTTTTTTTCTCAGAAACAGAAATATTAAGGTGGTTATGGAAAACGAACTCGAGGCATGGCCCGAGAAAAAACTATAGTCCGTTGGGCTCTTAAGAATACGGATCAGGGTGTTGATTTCTTCAGTATTGTTGGGTCTTAGCCTTGCTACCGAAATCTTTGTAATATGTGTAATCAGGGTAATAAAAATAGCCAAGCCCAAAACAGTAAGGAACATGTAAAGTGCTTCCTTTTTGGGAAATTTGAGGAAAAACAATATCAAGAACAGAATAAAAAGAGGTATCCAAGTGGAAAAATTGGTCACGGTGGCCCAAAACAGGTCGTAATCTTCTATGCCCAGACCATTGAGATAAACAAAGGTGTCCCTATCCCATTTGAGCAATTTTTCCAACATAGGAACCTATTTCTTGTTGAGGTCTCGTTTGATGGAGCCGGAAACTTCGTTCACGTTCTTTTTTACATCATCGATTTCCTTACGGATATTTTTGGTGAAGTCCGTGTCCACATCCGTGGTCTTTTGGATTTCGCGCTTAATATCGTCCGTGGCGTCCTTGAGTTGACGCATTCCTTTGCCGAGCCCCTTGGCTATACCAGGAATCTTATCTGCTCCAAATACCATCACCACGATGAATAGGATGAAAAAAATCTCAGCTCCGCTAATGAATAGAAATTGCATGCCACAAATATAATCAGAACTTGGTTTCAAAATAAAAAAAGCCCCGTTAAATAACGAGGCTCTTAACATAGTTTTTCTTTTACTTATCTCCTTTGATATTTTCCTTGAACTTATCAAAGTCTGATTTTTCTTCTTTCTTGGGCCAAGCGTTATTGGTCGTATCAATATCCGCAGTTTCCAATTTTGGATCTACTACGATTCCCACCAATTCTTTCTCGGTAGCCATCACTCTTTTTACCTCGGCATCGTTCTTTCTCCAAATTTCTGGAGGATATGTAACGTTTTCCGTGGTACCATCTGCGTAAGTATACTCTACGATCAATGGCATAGGAATACCTCCTGGCTTATCAAAAGTGATCTCATAAAAATACTTTGGCTCTTTAACCTGGGCTCTTTCGGCCTCGTTCATGTTGTCCATCATAAATTCCTTAAGGTTCTGGGAAGTCTCGGTCGGAGATTTTCCTTTTAGCTCTGGAGAAAAATCCTCACTGTCCTCTTCGGCCAAGTATACCAATGGTGGAAGGTCGGCCTCGGTAAGGTTCCTGTCGGCCATGTATTTTTCCATTTCCTTGGTGGGCTTGTTGGACACGTAGTATTTTTTAACGCCCTTTACGCCTATGTCAACATAGTCAGTGGTGTAGAACCATCCTCTCCAATACCAATCCAAATCCACTGCTGAAGCGTCTTCCATGGTACGGAAGAAATCCTCTGGGGTCGGATGCTTGAACATCCAACGTTGTGCGTAGGTTTTGAATGCATGATCGAACAATTCCTCACCCATTACAGTTTCCCTAAGAATGTTTAGGGCTGTTGCTGGTTTACCATAGGCATTTGGACCCAATTGATACACGTTTTCCGGGTTTGACATGATGGGCGAAATATAACTTTGATCACCAGCCATGTAAGGAACTATTTTAGCTGCTTCCCCTCTTCTTGATGGGTACTTTTCGTTCGGAGCGATAACTTCTGGGTTGTTCTTTCCAAACTCTTGCTCTGCCAGATATTGCATAAAGGTGTCCAAACCTTCATCCATCCATCCCCACTGACGCTCATCGGAGTTTACGATCATTGGGAAGAAGTTGTGACCAACTTCGTGGATAATCACACTGATCATTCCGTATTTAACCCTATCGGAATACGTTCCATCCTCGTTTGGACGTCCGTAGTTCCAGCAGATCATTGGATATTCCATACCTTGGTTCTTCGCATGCACGGAGATTGCCTTGTGATATGGGTAATCAAATGTGTGTTTTGAGTATGTTTTTAAGGTTTGTGCAACCGCTTTGGTAGATTGTTCTTCCCAAAGTGGGTTGCCTTCTTTTGGGTAAAGCGATACGGCCATTACATCTTTGCTTCCGATTTTAACGGCTTGCATGTCCCAGATAAACTTTCTGGATGATGCAAAAGCGTAATCCCTAACATTGGTCGCCTTAAACTTCCAAGTTTTGGTATCGGTGGAGAAGTCTTTTTCGGCAGCCTCCGCTTCTTCTTGGGTTACAATAATCACAGGTTTGTCATAAGACTTTTTGGCCTGTTTGTAACGCTTCATCATTTCTTTTGAGAATACATCGTCACGGTTTTGCAACTCACCAGTAGCATCCAAAATGTGGTCTGCAGGAACGGTAATGCTCACATCGTAGTTGCCAAATGGCAATGCGAACTCTCCACTACCCCAGAACTGATGGTTTTGCCATCCTTCCACATCGCTGTACACAGCCATTCTTGGAAAGAATTGTGCAATGACATACGCGCGGTTTCCATCTTTTGGAAAATACTCGTATCCTGAGCGTGCCCTGTTTACGGTATGGTCGGGAATATTGTACCACCACTTTATGGAGAAAGAAATCTTTTCCCCACTTTTAAGTGCTTGTGGAATATTGACACGCATCATGGTCTGGTTGATGGTATAGGACAACGGTTTTCCGCTATCATCGGTAACCGACTCAATATTAAAGCCACCATCGAATGGCTCGCTGATGTAGGTTTGTGCGAAGTTATCCGCCGTGTAGGCAATGTTCACACCGTTACCATCACGTAAGGGTGATTTTGAATCTTTGGCACGTACATTTTGATCTAATTGTACCCAAAGAAATTCCAAATCGTCCGGGGAATTGTTATGGTACGTAATGGTTTCCTCACCGCTGATCTTTGCATTTTTATCATCTAGGTGAATGTCCATTACATAATCCGCCTGTTGCTGATAATAATCGGGACCGGGCGCACCAGAAGCGGATCGGTATGTGTTTGGAGAGGAAAATTCCTCGTACAATTGTTTAAATTTACTTTGGTTGTAATGACCGGGCTCCCGTTCTTCTTTAACGTCTCCCTCTTCTTGTGCCATGACCACGGCTCCAAAAAGGAACAACACGGAAGCTAAGCAATACTTGAATCTGTTCATTTTCTATCTAATTTTATAACGGTGAAAAATAACATATTTTAACCAATTGTTAAGAATATGTCATAAGTTTAACATTCCTTTGTTCTTCTCCCTGATGAGCACAAAACTTTTTTTGTTTCCGTTCCATTTTATGTGGACTACGTTCTGCTGCTCATCAAACAAATCCGTAAGCACCTCGTTCTGCACGGACATGGTTTTTACTTTGGATAAATCAACATTGGTAATTTCCAAATAGCAGATGACCACATCGGTATCGTACCTTTTTCCCAAAAAATTATAGGGGACGGGCTCTCCATCAAACTCCACTACAAATTTTGACCTGAAATATTTCTCTATATATTCCTCGGCTATTTTGGATTCGTTCGGGGTAGCTAGTTTGGCCTCGATGCCGTAGCGTTCTTTAAGAAGTTTATCGAGGTCATCTATAAAAACCCGACTGGTGATCTGGAAAGCGCTATCCTCCTCTGAGTATGCCATGTTGGTAACGCTAACGTAGAATTTATGGGCGGATGAGAAAGACAAGAACAACAATAGTACCAAAGGTAATACCATCATTCTTGCTTTTTTCAGTTTCATCATGTGTTATTAGACTTTAATTGTGCGACAATGTTACAGTTTTATGAAACTTTCTGCAATTTACCTGCCAAACTAATTTTAAGACATTTTGACTGCGTTCTTCGGTTATTTTGTTATTCAGTTATTGGGTTATTGAGTTACTGCCTACTGCCTACTGCAAACCAACATCTGACATCGTGCTTCGGACTTCGGACAAACCCTAGAAGTGTCAAGTTCAAGACCATACAGCAAAGGCTAAGGTTACTGCTGACTGCATACTGCGAACTGACATCGGACAAACCCTAGTTCATGCTCAAGCATCAAATTCCAAAAACCAAGTCCCAAAATTCCAAAAATCAAAGACAGGAGTTACTATCTACTGTTTACTGCCTACTGCAAACCAACATCTGACACCGTGCTTCGGACATCCAACATCCGACATCCAACTCCCAAAAAATCAATCCAAATCGTTGTTTTCACGGTAAGCCCGGCTTTTTTCTATCATTACATCCCATATCCTTAATTTATCCTGAGATTCCACCGCTGCCTGAAAAGCTTCGTCCACTTCGCAGAAATACATGAAATCATCAATTTTATCCATGGGGATTTTAAGCGTGGTCAAAAAAAGGGAATCCGCGTAAAAACCTTGTACCCGCTGCGTTTGGGCGTAGGTCTTATCTACTTTTACCCTGTTCTTTAACATTTTGGTACGCCCCGTTATGGCATTGATAATGGGATCTAAAGGAGGACTCAATATCATCCCCATATTAAACTTTCCTGCTGTAGCCTGTTGCAGTTTCCGCTCGCTCTGCGTTGGCACAGGCCTATGGGCATTGGGCAAGTTCAAGGCCTCGGCACTCACGTCTTTTTCCAGTGTTACCCGATCTACATCGCGGGTAAGATCTCCCGTTAAATTATACGGGGTGACCACTACTTCCTTTAACTGGTTTACGAATTCCTGCATGGGAACCTCTACAAAATTGGATTGGTACAGCGCTTCGGTAACGGGTAGGGATTTCTTCAAAAAATGAACGGCGGAAAACACCAGTGTATCGTTTAACTGTACCCTAATGGCAAAATTCCCATCAATATCGGTGATAACAGCGTCTTTTGTGGTAATGTTTTGCACCACAACGCCAACTACATCCTTATCGGTACTGGTAACTCTTCCTTGCAGCACTTTGCTATCTGCTTCTTGGGAAAAGCCCCAATGAGCAGTAAAACAAACCAATACAAGAAAGAATCGTTTCATTCCTCTTCCAAAGTTGCCAAAAAGTCCTTGCTTTGGGTCACCAGAAAATCGATCAACTGAAATTCATTTTCTTTTCGGAGCAGCGTCTGGGAAGGTATTTTATCGTCACAATACAAGAGAAAAGCATCTATTTTGTTCTGTGGCAACTTTAGGTCCACTACAAAAAATTCGTCATCGTACACATGTCGGAGCACTTCACTCACTTTAAGCGGTGCCCTTTGCTGTCCGTTGACCTCCTGTGGCTTAAACAACGCCTTGAAGATATTTACAAAGTTGATACCATGCTTCATACCACGGGTAATTTGGGAGTTCGCGATATTCTCCACCTCGGTCCCTCGATCAACCTCATAATTGAATTCTTTAAAATCCTCATTTTTTACCTGAAGGAACCTTTCTTGGTTCTCTGGGGTCACCACAACTTCGTCCAGTTCTTGTACCTTTTCGGTCACCTCGACCACCAAACGGTTGTTTGCCAATATTTCGGAGGTAATGGCAACTACCTCCAATTGATAGTTTACCGCCGTAAACACCAACTGGTCGCCCTCCTTTACCGCTATCATAAACTCTCCGTTATCGTCGGTAATGGTGGCTTGGCCGCTGGTAGAGTTGATAACGTTCTCGTTGGGCACATTGGAGCTCCTGTAAAGCACCTTGCCCCTAAGCATTTGGCGCGAATCCTGTGCCATGGACCAGCCGGACACAAGCAAAGAGAACAATATCAAAAAAGCATTTTTCATTTCTACGTGTTTATTACAAGTTAAAGAAAACTTATGAAGATGATATAAAAAATTAAGCGGTTCTAAACTTTTGTTAATTCTGTATCGTTGCGTATGGTACAAATATACCAAAGGGGATTCCATTCACCCGTGAATTCCGTGTTTTGACGGTATTTATCAAAAAAATTAAAACATAAGTTTAGTTTTGCCTTTTACGTTTGGAAAATCCTCAAATAACAAACACTGTGAAAACTTCAATTGTCTCCTTGATCATAGGCCTACTACTGATCAATTCGCTAAAGGCGCAGGTAAAAATCGGTAATAACCCACAGAACCTGCATCCAGCTTCGGTACTCGAACTGGAAAGTCCCACCCGCGTTTTGGTGATTACCCGGGTAACCGACGCCCAAATGAGCGTAATCAACCCCTTGCCCGGCGCCGTGGTGTACAATACCGATCAAGATTGTTTGCATTATTACAACGGTGCGGAGTGGATCAACATCTGCGAAGCGCTGGACAACTCTTTTAGCGTGAGTACCCGAGCTGATTACTTTAGTACGATCAATCCGGCACAATCCAAAGATAGCACTGTTGTCATCTCCGAAACCGAGAATCCAGATGGCAGTATCAATTACAATTATGAGGTAGGACTGATCAGGGGAGCTAATATCGTGAACACCACTATAAATGGCGACTCCAAGCTCCAAAATAAATCTGTCACAAGTGATAAATTAGCTGATGGATCTGTGGTTACCAATAAATTGGAACCAGGTACCAATGAGAATGATCTTTTTGTTTGGAAAGGCAATGAATGGACCATTACAAACAGTACAGAAATACTCAACACCCAACTGGACAGTATTGTGGGGAATGAGATTACAAACGCTACCCTGAACGGTTCTTTAGTTAGAGATGGGGGCGGAACCCAAGCCGACCCATATACCTTAGATGTTGCAGATGGAGGAATTGATACCGCTGAATTGGCAGATGATGCGGTGACGACCGAAAAAATACTAAATAGCGCCATTGCTACGGATGATATTGCGGATAATGCGGTGACCAATGAAAAAATAAACGCAAATGTTGCTGGAACAGGATTAGCACAAGCTGCTGATGGTTCTTTGGAAGTTGACAACGCGAACATCGCGCCAGACTGGACTTCCTTAACCGGGATTCCGGCTGACATTGATGACGGGGACGACAACACAACAAGCATCAGCCTCACCGAGGACGGAACCGACCTTATCCTGACCGACAGCGACGGCAATACGGTGGAGATTCCGCTGGCGGACATACAGGACGCGGACACAAATACCACAAACTTCAGCCTAACTGAGGACGGAACCGACCTTATCCTGACCGACAGCGACGGCAATACAGTGGAGATTCCGCTGGCGGACATACAGGACGCGGACACAAACACCACAAACTTCAGCCTAACTGAGGACGGAACCGACCTCATCCTTACCGACAGCGATGGCAATACAGTGGAGATTCCACTGGCGGATATTACAGCAGGAGGAGTCAATACAGATTTAGCTTTGAATAATTTATCACAGTTTGACACCGACAGAACTTATGATGTTGGAACTGGCGGAACCTTAAGTTTTACCAACGGAAGTGTTGGAATAGGAACTGCCGCGACACCAACATCAACCCTTCAAACAGGAGGGTCTTTTGCTACTGGGATTGACAATTTTAATAGTGATATTGATTTGACATCAGTAAATATTCAAACAATTATAGTGGAAGCAGATTTAACTATTACGCTTCCAGCTGCGGGTAGCGTTACCGGTAGGATTTATATAATAAAAAACCCTGATACTGCTGCAAATGCTAATTCCCCTGATTTTAACGTTTCAACAGGCACAGGGCCTTCATTCTTGAATAGTTTGGGTGAACCAGAAACCATATTTGGGGCAGGAGTAACCCAACTTCAGAGCGATGGAACCAACTGGCAACAAATAAATAATTAGTGAAACCCCTCCTCCACATAACATTTCTCCTATCGGTCAGCTTTGGGGTGGCCCAAAGCGGGTTGTACAACAGTGGCAACTTTAGCGTGCACAACAATGCCAACATTGGGCTGCACACCGATTTAATCAACGATGCCAACTTTGACCAAACCAATGGACTGGTCGGTTTTTATGGCAACCGCGCCATTATTGTGTCGGGAAGCATTCCCCCAACCCTTTGGGACACGGAGATTATGATGGACAGCAATGTGTTTTTGCAAAATCCCGTCATGGTTCGAAACAACATCAATTTTATTGATGGCAATTTCCTGACCCCGACCAACATACCTGCGGTGAACCTCAGTTTTATGGACCAAGGTTTTTTTACAGGAGAAAGCGATGCATCCAAAGTAACGGGCTTTGCCGCCATTAACAACCGCGATGTATTTTCGTTCCCTGTGGGTGACTCGGAGCAACTCAGACCTTTAACATTAAACTCACAAAGTGCCACACCTTTGGCCGTATGCGCCTATTTTTTTGAGGACCCGTCCGCTCCCTCCTCTATTTTGGAAAGTTTTGACACTGAAGTAAAAGTACAGGACATAGGAACTGTTACCGATCGCGAATTTTGGATTCTACAAAGTGATGTGCCCGCACAAGTAACCATTTCGTGGAACACTAGGAGCGCTTTGGGCGCCATCCCCAATGCAACTTTGGAATCCATTATTGTGGTGGGATGGAGCAAATCGTCCAACCAATGGGTGATCATCGGCAACGCTGCCATTAGTGGCGACCTTACGCAGGGATTTGTTACTTCCGAAACCTTTGTGCCCAGCAATTATGCGGCCATTACCTTTGGTACCATTCCCCTGCCCACGGATACTTTTGCCGTGGAAAATCCCACCTTGGGCAATTACTTTTTGAGTCCAAATGGCGATGGCACCAACGATTTTTTGGTGATTGATGGCATGGAAGAGTCACCGAACAACAGTTTACGCATCTTTAACCGATACGGACAAAAGGTTTTTGAGAAAATCAACTACACCAACGAGTTTTATGGCCTTGCCAACACGGGAACCTTGATCACCAACCAAGCTTCCGGTCTGCCCGAAGGTGTTTATTTTTACTTGGTTACCTTGGACGATCTGGAACTGGAATATTCCGGTTTCCTTTTCTTGGACCGATAGCAATCACCTTTCCCAAAAACCAAAATACTGTTATTCAACCCGTGGTGTATTTTGATTGAAATCCGTCAATTCGATTTTTGAAGTGAAACGAAGAAAAATTTTATCGAGAATCAGGATTTCCATGGCAAAGATCTTATCTTCGATACTTTTTCAAAAGTGAAAATCGAACTGACGCTTCTTTTGCCATTAACGTTCAAAATGCGCTATGAATGTTAATCAGATTTTCATTTTCCCAAGAATGACAATTTTAACGGAATCCACAATAACGCAATCGGGGAAACCTTTTTCAATTAAAAATACTTCTTAACTTGGGGCAAAATCTGAAAAAAGTGGTGTGACTAAGGGTTGCCATTCTAAATGTATCGCAGAGAAATGAAGAATCTTTTTGATTCCCATGGGATTCCTCACTTTGATTTCGACTGCGCTCAATCTGACAGTTCGGAGTGGCAGGTTTTCAAAATAATAGCAACCTGGGTAGCATCAATAAAAATTACATCAATGAAAAGAAGGGCTTTTATTAAAACTGCTTCAGCATCAGGGCTGGCCTGCACCATCCCTCCCATTTTACCCAATTTTTATGGTCCGGATTACTCCACGGCCGAGCTCATGGGCAAAGCGGATATTGAACTCTTTGGCGAGGGCATCAATCTAAAGGAAGAGGCATACAAGTCCTTTTTAGAAATGAAAAAAGCAGCCTATTCTGATGGTTTTGACATTAAAATGGTATCTAGTTTCAGGGATTTTTACCATCAAGAACGCATTTGGGAACGTAAATATGTAAATTATACCGAAGATGGAATGGCGCCTTTGGAGGCTATTGACAAGATTATTGAATATTCCACCATACCAGGAACGAGCAGGCACCATTGGGGCACCGACATCGATATTATTGATGGGTACCCCAAAGTATCGGGCGATGTACTTGTTTCCGAGAAATTTGAAGCGGGCGGTCCTTACGAGGGACTCAAACTTTGGCTGGACGAAAACTCGACAAAATATGGGTTTTATCTCGTGTACACCAACAACCCAAGAAGAAGAGGGTTTAAGTACGAGCCCTGGCATTACAGTTATGCACCCATATCCATTCCCATGCTAACGGCCTATCGAAAGCTCAACATTTTAAAGTTGATGCAACAAGAAAGATTTCTGGGCAAAGAACATTTTACCGCTGGTTTTATAAGAACCTATGTTCAGGACAATATCTTGGACATAAACCCTGTACTGCTATAACGGTTTTTTTGTGTCTTCAACTTACCAGTACACTAGCCCATGAGAATCGGAAGAGGAAGTTGGAGGATACGCATCCTGATCGGTTTGGCCATTGTTGCTTTTGCTTTTGTCCGTAGGTGCAGCAACCAAGAAGAAAATCCGTATACCGGCAGAACCCAGAACATAAACATGACCACGGAACAGGAGATTGCCATTGGGCTGCAAACTGCCCCGGAAATGGCTCAACAACATGGTGGTCTCTATCCGGACGAGCGTATGCAGGCTTTGGTGGATGCAGTGGGCAACAAACTGGTACAAAATAGTGTAGCCAAGGAAACCCCTTATCAATACGAATTTCATCTTTTGGCAGACGACCGCACTATCAATGCGTTTGCACTGCCCGGGGGACAGATTTTTATCACTTATGCCCTGTTCTCCCAACTCAACGAAGCGCAATTAGCAGGGGTATTGGGCCATGAGATTGGCCATGTGATCGGAAGACATTCTGCCGAACGTATTGCCGAAAGCAACTTTTGGCAAACCTTGGCCACGGGAGCCTCGGTCGGTGGCGATATGGGCGGTTTGGTTGCAGGCATTGGCCAAAACACCCTTTTAACCAATGGTAGGGGCGACGAATTGGAGAGTGATGAACTCGGCGTGCTATTTATGATAGACTCCGGGTACGACCCCAATGAGATGATAGAGGTCATGAAAGTGTTGAGAGCAGCGGCAGGGCCCAACAGGGTTCCCGAGTTCCAAAGTACCCACCCCGACCCCGAAAACCGTATTGAAAAGATAAAGGAAGCCATCCAAAAATATTCAGGTCGATAGAATTGGTGGTTTATCGATAAAAAAAGGAGATTGGTATAATTTCTGTACCTTTGGGTACACAGCCCAAATCCTACTAAGTTTCTCTTAATCTTTTTGTTATGATGTAAAAAGAGAGAACACATGGGAACACTATTACATTTTAAAGACCTCTATTTAGAGGCATTTGACGATTGCAAACCTAGCTTTGTAGTGCTCTTTTTAAAAGGGTATTCTATATTTTGCGCGGTCATGCTGGTTATGGCCCTATATGCATTTTTGTACCGAGCTTTTACCGGGTTTGAATTTTAAGTCGCGAGAGACACACTCTTTTGCAAGAACACTAATATATGAAATGAACAAAGGGCCCATCCAATGGATGTGCCCTTTTTCATTGGACGAATAAACTCCTTTTCTATTTTTTCATAGCAGCTTCCAACACAGCCTGTGCTTCGGTGGCGTTGGACAATTTGGCATATTTTATGGCTGTCATACCCCCGTCGCAACGTTTTTTAAGGTCTGCGCCATTATCAATAAGTACTTGCAATACTTCGACCTTATTGTAACGGGCCGCGTAATGGATAGGTGCTTTGCCCAAAGATTTTTGGTTGACATCCTCTCCTAGTTCAATTAACTTTTTCACGGTATCAACATCGCCCTGCATTACCGCTTTGCAAAAAGTACTAAGGTCATCCGGTAACACCATTTCGATTGTTGATTCTGTGTCGATGGTTTTCAGCTCGTTGGCAGAAATACCGCTTAGGGCCAACAGACATAGTGAGGCCACTGAAAAGATTGTTTTTTTCATGATGAGTTGTTTTTGATTAATGAATTTACTTCTCATAAAAATAGACTTCTACAAACAGGAGATGTTACACGATTAACAGTTAAATAACGAAACTTTAACAATCTTTCAGTTTTGCTGTAAAATTATTAACAAGTTCATAATTAGAATTTTAACAAAAAACTAGGGCATCCAACCAGATCACTTTATTTTTGTAGTACAATTTTTCACTATGAACAAAAAGGTTATTCTCATGATTTTGGATGGTTGGGGAAAATCTCCAGATCCAAAAGTTTCGGCAATTGAAAAGGCCAACACTCCATTTATTGATTCACTATACACTAAATACCCCGATGCAGATTTACACACCGACGGAATGAACGTTGGGCTACCTGAGGGACAGATGGGAAACAGTGAGGTAGGACACATGAACCTTGGTGCAGGAAGAATTGTGTACCAGGATCTGGCCAAAATCAATAAAGCCGTAAAAGAAGACACCTTAAAAAACGAAAAAGTACTTCAAGAAGCCTTTGAATATGCCAAGGCAAACCATAAACCCGTCCATTTTTTAGGCTTGGTGAGCGATGGTGGGGTGCATAGCCACATCGACCACCTAAAGGCCTTGATCAAAGCTGCCGACGATAGCGGTGTGGAAAACTCTTTTGTACACGCTTTTACCGATGGTCGGGATGTTGACCCAAAAAGCGGCAAAGGCTTTTTGGTGGACCTTGACAATTACTGCTCCGACAAAAAGACCAAATTGGCCACAGTTATTGGTAGGTATTACGCCATGGACCGTGACAAAAGATGGGAGCGTGTAAAAATGGCCTATGATGTAGTCGTAAATGCAGCAGGAGAAAAAACACAGCATATTGGTGAAGCCATGCAAAAAAGTTATGATGGCGGTGTTACCGATGAATTCATCAAACCTTTGGTCTTAACCGATGCTGACAATGAGCCCGTCGCTAAAATCCAAGATGGGGATGTTATTGTTTTCTTCAATTTTAGAACAGACCGTGGCCGTGAGTTGACCCAAGCTTTAAGTCAACAGGATTTCCATGAGCAGAACATGCACAAAATGGATTTGTACTACGTTACCATGACGAATTATGATGATTCATTCAAGGGAATCAAAATCATATTCAATAAAGAAAACTTAAAAGATACCTTGGGCGAGACCCTTGCCAAAAATGGTAAGAAGCAAATCAGGATAGCTGAAACCGAAAAATACCCACACGTTACCTTTTTCTTTAACGGAGGTCGCGAAGAACCTTTTGAGGGTGAAGAACGCATTCTTTGTCCTTCCCCAAAAGTGGCCACCTACGACCTTCAACCCGAAATGAGCGCTTACGACATTCGCGATGCCATTATTCCAGAATTAAAAAAAGGAGAAGCGGACTTTGTATGCCTCAATTTTGCCAACCCCGATATGGTTGGGCACACCGGAGTAATGGAGGCCGCCATAAAAGCCTGTGAAACCGTTGACCAATGTGCCAAAGATGTGATAACCGCTGGATTGGAAAACGGTTACTCTACCATAGTAATTGCGGACCATGGAAACTGTGACACCATGATAAACCCAGATGGTAGCCCCAACACAGCACACACCACAAACCCAGTTCCACTTATTTTGGTGGACAAGGATGTGAAAGAGGTAAAAAGTGGCGTTTTGGGCGATATCGCTCCTACCATTCTTAAATTATTGGGAGTTCCGCAACCCGAATTAATGACCCAAAAACCATTGGTGTAGACAAACATTCCTTAAAATTCCTAGAATCAATTTGAACTCGTCTTGGGTTGTTTCATTAAGACGAAAAAGCAAGATTTTGTGCTCAAATGAAGGGTTTTTTGAGCAGCATAGCAGGGCTACGGGGTGAAAAAAAGACAAAAATTAAGTGCAAAAGATGGTTTTGCAGTAAATTACAATAACTCAAGATGAGTTCTTTATCTTTGCGGCTATGATTCAAATAAAAACAGCTGAAGAAATTGAGTTGATGCGTGAGAGCGCTTTGGTAGTATCCAAAACTTTAGGCCTCTTGGCCAAGGAAATAAAGCCTGGGGCCAGTCCATTAAAATTGGATAAAATGGCCGAAGAATTTATTCGGGAAGAGGGAGCCGTACCTGGCTTTTTGGGCATGTACGATTTTCCAAATACCTTAAACTGGAGTCCAAATGCCCAAGTGGTGCATGGCATACCAGGCAATGAACCCTTAAAGGAGGGCGACATTGTTTCTGTGGATTGTGGAGCCGTTAAAAATGGTTTCCACGGAGACCATGCCTATACATTTGAAGTGGGCGAAGTTGCCGAAGAAACCAAAAAACTGCTCAAGGTCACCAAAGAGTCGCTTTACATAGGCATAAGGGAGTTTAAACTGGGTAACCGCGTTGGTGATGTGGGTTATGCCATTCAAAAATACTGTGAAGACCATGGGTATGGTGTGGTACGTGAATTGGTAGGACATGGTTTGGGACGTGAACTCCATGAAGACCCACAAATGCCCAACTACGGCAAAAGAGGTCGTGGCAAAAAGTTTGTCAATGGTATGGTTGTCGCTATAGAACCCATGATCAATATGGGTACAAAACGCATAAAACAATTAAAGGATGGTTGGACGATACTTACTGCCGATGGCAAGCCAAGTGCACACTTTGAGCACGATGTGGCCCTAGTGGACGGCAAACCTGAACTACTGTCCACCTATCAATATATTTATGATGCCTTGGGGATTACCAGCGACGAAGAAGATGAGTTCCGAAACAAGAAGTTGGTACTTTAAATAAGTTCTGATGTAAATTCGTCAATTCGAGTGATTTTTGGGAGTGAAACGTACAAAAATTTTATCGAGAATTGGAAAAGCGGCACTCAATCCACAGTTCTCGATACTTTTTCCTGAAGGAAAAAACTCGAACTGACATATTGTTTGACTTAATAGCCAGTCTAGGTTTACAACAGGCATTAATCATTTTATCCGTGTCAAAAATATTTAAATACTTCCTTAATCTAATTCCCAGACCTTTACTTATCCGATTAAGTTACTGGGTACGCCCATTGATTGCCTTTTCCCTAAAGGGAAGCACATATACCGACCCGATTGACGGCAAATCATTCAGGAAATTTTTGCCTTATGGTTACGAGAACCCGAGGGAAAATGTACTTTCCCCTTCTACCCTATCGTTGGAAAGACATCGATTACTGTGGCTGTACCTGAAAAACGAAACGGATTTTTTCACCAAACCACTAAAGTTGCTCCACTTTGCCCCGGAACAAGCCTTTTACAAACGCTTCAAAAAACTGGACAATTTGGAATACACTACAACGGACCTCAATTCACCTTTGGCTGATGTAAAGGCTGATATCTGCAACTTACCTTTTGATGACAATACCTTCGACGTGATTTTATGCAACCACGTTTTGGAACATATTCCCGATCACACCAAGGCCATGCAAGAACTCTATCGCATCATGAAACCTGGAGGATGGGGCATATTTCAAATTCCACAGGACTTAAATCGGGAAAAAACTTTTGAGGATGATTCCATTACCGATAAAAAAGAAAGAGCACGCATTTTTGGGCAGTACGATCATGTCCGGATATACGGACGGGATTATTTTGACAAGCTTCGCAGTATTGGATTTGTGGTTGAAGAGGTGGATTACACCAAAAAAATTCCAAAGGAAACGGTTGAAAAGTACAGATTGGCGAAAGGTGAAATTATTCCTTTTGTTTCCAAATAAATAGCATCACCTCCTATCCATGTTGTGACTCAAAATGTCAGTTCGAGTTTTTTTCGAACTGTTAAATAGGTCTCGACTGCGCTCGACCTGACACTTTGGAGTTAAAACTCTGATTTGCTTTTCATCAACAATCGAACTCAGGTTATTCAGTCAAGGCTGGATCGAATTGACGGCTTTTGCTCAATCAACTGCTACTACTGGCTTATCAAAGCCTCAAAACCCGGTGTAAAAAATTCCTTTGCCTCCCCATTTTCATTCAAATAGATGATGTAGGCTTCCAATTCCTCATGGTTTTCAAGCACTTTTTTGGAATCTTCCAAATCCATCGCCATAAAGGTTGTGGCAAACGCATCGGCAACAGCACAGGTTTTTGCCACAACACTTGTGGCCAGAACATTGGAATTTTTGGTGTATCCTGTTTTTGGGTTTATGGTATGCACATACTTTTCCCCTGTTTCAGGATCCACCCTAAACTTTCGGTAATTACCAGATGAGGCCATCGCTACATCTTTCAAGGAAACTATCTGTTTTAACTGACGACCCGTTTCCGCCTGTGGATCATCTATACCAACAGACCATTGTTTGCCCGAATCCATATTGGTTCCCTTGGCGAGGACCTCTCCACCAACTTCCACCAAGTAATTTTTAATGCCTTTTCCATCCAGCATGGCTCCCAATCGGTCTATGGCATACCCTTTGGCAACGGCATTAAAATCAAAGCGGATGGACGGATGGGCCTTTGTAATGGTATTATCTGCGTTCAATTGCACCTTTTCCCATCCTACATAACGCAATAAACTATCCACACGGAGGCTATCGAGCTCTAACTGCTCACCCGGACCAAATCCCCATGCGTTGGCCAAAACACCCACAGTAGGGTCAAAATAGCCGTTTGAAGCTTTGTGAACCTTACTTGAAACATCAAATACCTCTTTGAACATATCATCCACAACAATAGTGGAGTCCCCCGCATTGATCTTGGAAATATCGGATGAGGGAATATAGGTGGACATGGATTGGTTCAGCACTTGAAAAACGGAATCAATCTCCTGTTGATAGTCCAATTCCTCATCGGCAATGTAAATGATGGAGTAAGTTGTACCCAAGGCATTGCCCCAAGTTTGGTTTTTAACTTGTTCTTTTTTTGGTGTACAGTTCAAAAAAAGTACGGTCAAACCCAAGAACAATACTTTATACGCAGTTGTGCATTTTGATGAAAAATTCGTCATTTCGAGTGGTTTTTTGAACCGTAGGCCAAAAAATTGTATCGAGAAAAGAATTTTCTTAAACACAACCCTTGTTCTCGATACTTTTTCCTTCTGAAAAAACTCGAACAGACGGTTTGTTACCATAATAGTATCAAAATGCTTTAAGGGTACTTTACGCTTCATTTATATTTCGATTAAACCTTGATAATCCACGATATACTCTTCATCCAAATACAGAGGCTCCGTTCTATCCGCTGCATTGGAAAGCCCCACTCCGGCAAAATAGGTTCTAGCCTCAAACTTTTCGGCATGGTTCTTTACGGTCTGCATCAATTCTTCATCGTATTCCCGTGGATTTAGTGGAAATTCCACATTCCTAACCACTATAAAATGCAGCACTTTTTCCTTTAGGCATACATACTGCGGATTTTTTTTAAGCTTACTGTTGATGGCCATAAACTCAAAACCATCGGCCTCAAGCTCATGTCCCACAATATTCATGGCCAAGTTGTGCAGTTCCTGTTCTGTTAATTCTCTTCCCATAGGTAACAAAAAAACCGATGCATGAGCATCGGTTTGGTTTTATTTATACCTCTCGACAATGCTCGAGGTGATAATCAATTTCTGGTTCTATCCTCCAAAGTCGTCGAACCTGATATTCTCATCTGGGATACCAAAATCCTCTCCCATTTTCTGAACGGCTTTGTTCATCAATGGTGGGCCACAGAAATATAGTTCTATATCCTCTGGCGTTTCATGATGGTTCAAATAGTTATCGATAACGCAGTTGTGGATAAACCCAACAAAACCATCTCCTTCTTCATCATTGATGTCTTTCTTCACCTTCCAATTATCCTCTTCCAACGGTTCTGAAAGTGCCATGTAAAACTTAAAGTTAGGAAATTCTTTTTCCAATTGTTTGAAATGGTCAATGTAGAACAACTCTCTTTTAGAACGTCCTCCATACCAATAGGTCACTTTTCTATCGGTTTTCAAAGTTCTGAACAAGTGGTACAAGTGCGAACGCATTGGAGCCATTCCGGCACCACCTCCTACGTATAGCATTTCGGCATCGGATTCATTGATGAAGAACTCACCAAATGGACCTGAAATGGTCACGGGGTCGCCTTTTTTCAAACTAAAAATGTAAGAAGAGGCAATACCAGGATTTACGTCCATCCATCCGTTTTTGGAACGATCCCATGGTGGGGTCGCAATACGAACATTCAACATAATTTCCTTTCCTTCTGCGGGGTAAGAAGCCATGGAATATGCTCTTTCCTCGGTTTCGGGATTTTTCATGACCAATGGCCACAGATTGAACTTATCCCACTCCGCTTGAAATTTGTCAGGAGTTTCGTGCTCTTCTGGGTGAGCTGTAATATCGATATCGGAATATTTTACTTCACACGGTGGAATTTCAATCTGGATGTATCCGCCTGCTTTGTAATTCATTTCCTCTGGAATCTCAACAACAAACTCCTTGATGAAAGAGGCCACGTTATAGTTACGCACCACTTTTGCATTCCATTTTTTGATACCAAACACCTCTTCGGGAATGGTAATTTCCATATCCTGCTTTACCTTAACCTGACAAGCCAAACGAGCACCCTCGCTTAACTCTTTTTTGGAAAAGTGAGGTGTTTCGGTAGGCAATGCTTCACCTCCACCTGAAAGCACGTGGCATTCGCACTGAATACAGGTGCCACCTCCACCACAAGCGGATGGCAAGAATATTTTTTGGTTACCCAAGGTGGACAACAGGGAACCTCCCGAGCCTACTTCCAACTCTTTTTCACCATTAATGGTAATCGTTACAGGACCGGATGGGGATAGTTTCTCCTTAGTGAACAGCAAAAGTGCCACTAAGACTAACAACAAAACAAGAAATGCTACTACGGTAATTAGAATAGTACCCCCGGTACTTGCGGCTAATATCATCTTCTATTTGTTTATGGCTTCGTTATAAGAGACTGCTTCTTCCTTATCCTCAATCTCTTTTTTAATTTCTTTTTCTTCTTGGGTTTCTTGGGCTTCAACGGTTGTGCTTTGGGTTTCCTCTGGTGGTTCGTTGTCTCCTGTGAGCATACCTCCAAAACTTTGGAACCCAATTCCCATTAAACCTGTGATAATAAAAGTGATTCCCAAACCTCGCAGTGGCGCGGGTACGTTGGAATATCTAATTTTTTCGCGAATGGCTGCAATGGTCAAAATGGCAAGGAACCATCCAATTCCTGAACTTACTCCATAATTCAAGGCCAACCCAATATTTGGTATATCCCTTGTCTGCATAAACAAGGAACCACCCAAGATGGCACAGTTTACCGCAATCAAAGGCAAGAAAATACCCAAGGAATTGTATAGGGATGGCGAAAACTTCTCTACCACGATCTCCACCAACTGCACCATTGTGGCAATGGTTGCAATAAATAGAATAAAGGATAGGAAACTAAGGTCGTAATCGGCGTATTCCGGGCCTAACCAAACCAAGGCTCCATCTTGCAGCAAATATTTATCCAACAACCAGTTTAAAGGCACGGTAACACCCAATACGAATATTACGGCAGCCCCCAAGCCTACAGCTGTAGAAACCTTTTTGGATACGGCCAAGTAGGAACACATTCCCAAAAAGACCGCAAACACCATATTGTCTACGAAGATTGATCTAAAAAATAGTTCTAAATGCTCTAACATGCTTCCTCAGTTTATGCTTCTTCAATTAATGCTCTATTTCTGGAGCGTTGCACCCAAATAATGATTCCCACAACAATCAATGCCGCGGGTGGTATGATCATAAATCCATTGTTTTCGTATCCGATGGAGTACAATCCAGTTTTTGCGATGGGGTCCCCCAATACTTTTATACCGAACAGGGTTCCCGATCCCAGTAGTTCCCTAAAGAAACCTACTATCACAAGAATTACTCCATATCCTAGAGCGTTCCCTATTCCATCAAGAAATGCTCTACGGGGGCCGTTTCCTAGGGCAAATGCCTCAAAACGTCCCATGATGATACAGTTGGTAATGATGAGGCCAATAAATACTGATAAGGTTTTACTAAGATTGTAGGCAAAAGCTTTTAAAACTTGGTCGACAATAATCACCAAGGCGGCAACCACGACCAACTGCACAATAATCCTTATTTTGGAAGGAATTATATTTCGTATGAGCGAAATTACCACATTACCGACTCCCATTACAAACAATACGGATATTGCCATTACCACCGAAGCTTTTAGCTCCGCAGTAATTGCCAAGGCGGAACAGATACCCAACACCTGAATGGTGATAGGGTTGTTATCCGCTAACGGGTCTTTTATCAGATTTGCATCTTTTTTTGATAGTAGCGCCATATTAATTGGATCTAATAGTTTGTAAATAAGGTTTGTAAAGCTTCAGGCTCTCTTTGATCATTGCAGTTACCCCATTACCCGTAATGGTAGCACCGGCCAAAGCATCTACTGCGTTATCTTCTTTATCGTTGTTCAAAGGATCGTTGTTTCCTTTTGCTACATTAACACCTGCATAGGTATTGCCGTCCATAACGGATTCTCCCTTGAAGTCGTCCATAAAAAAACGTTGGTTAATATTGGAACCGAGTCCAGGGGTTTCTCCCTTATGATCAAAAAAGACTCCTTTTATTTCCATATTTTCATCCAAGGAAATATATCCCCAAATCGCGTCCCAAAGTCCTTTACCGTACATGGGGATGATATAGAATTTTTCTCCGTCCTTTTCACCGATTAGCAAAGGAAGTTCTGCGTTCCCTCCATTCTTGGCTTTTGCTATTTCCTTCTGTACATCGATCAGATAAGCATCTTCTTTTTCCACTGCTTCGGAACCTTCCAATACCAACTGGGAAGTTATGAATTTGGAAAATTGCTCTTCAACTGTAGTCGTTGGTACAAAGGAAACATCTCCATCGCCCTCATTTTGATTAACCCCCATGGCATATAGGATGTTTTGTTGCTTTTCGAAGCGTTCGTTCTCATCAATCCTTGGTTTAAGGCCAGATGCAACAAAAGCCAGTAGCGATCCCACAATAATAACCATTAAGACTGCAAAGATTACAGTGTAGCTATTTTTTTCTGTATTGATTGCCATAATTAAGCTGTTTCCGTTTTTAATGAATCAACCTCATCCGATGCTTTTGGATATATGGTTGCTGTCTTAAATCGTTTCAATCTCTTTTTAATGTTGCCTCTTACCACGTAGTGGTCAATGGTAGGTGCGAATACGTTCATCAACAGGATGGCCAAGAATACACCTTCTGGATATCCTGGATTGAACACCCGGATCATTACGGACAGGAACCCGATAAAGAATCCGTAGTACCATTTTCCCTTATTGGTCTGAGCGCCCGTAACAGGGTCCGTGGCCATAAATACAATACCAAAGGCCAATCCTCCTACCAATAAATGTTGCCAGTAAGGGAAACTCATCAAGGTATAGAATTTACTGTATTCCGGTAACCAACCGGCATCTACAATGCCATTGAATATAAGTCCCATGGCCAAAGAGCCCAACACAGCACTCAACATGATGCGCCATGAGGCTATTTTTGAGAAAACCAAGAAAAGACCACCCAATATGATCAACAAGGTCGATGTTTCCCCAACGGAGCCGGGGATAAATCCGTAGAACATATCGGCCAGTGAATAACTATAGTCCGAACCTTGGGCCAATGAGCCAAGGATGGTTTCTCCTGAAATAGCATCTGCAGTTCCAGCTCTTTCCACAGCTTCGTGAACCCATACTTTATCTCCACTCATCCAAGTTGGATAGGCGAAGAACAAAAATGCACGTATGGTCAGTGCAGGGTTCAATATATTCATTCCGGTACCACCAAAAACCTCTTTACCGATAACAACACCAAAGGCTACGGCGATGGTCAACATCCAAAGTGGAGTATCAACAGGTACAATCAATGGAACCAACATACCCGTTACCAAATATCCTTCTTCCACTTCATGGCCCTTGATTACAGCGAACAAAAATTCAATGGCCAAACCAACGCCATAAGACACAATTACCAAAGGTAATATAGTGGTAACCCCTACCAAAAAGTTATCCCATGTCAAGAAATGGTCAAAAAGAGAGAAGCTCTCAGGAAAACCATTGATTGCAGCGTAATGTTGGTAACCTGCGTTGAACATACCAAAAAGCAAACAAGGCACCAAGGCCATGATCACTGTATTCATGGTACGTTTTAAATCATCCGCAGCACGAACATGCGACCCAGAGTGGGTTGTTTCGTTCGGTGTATAAAGAAAAGTATGCAGTGCATTAAAGGCAGGGGCCATTTTTTTACCCTGATACTTAAGTTTTAACTGATGTAATTTTTCTTTCATGCCCATATTATCCAAGTTCTTTTTGCAACAAATCCAATCCTTCCCTGATTATTTGTTGGTGCGGTTGTTTTGATATGCATATGAATTCTGTCAAGGAGAAATCCTCGGGAGCCACTTCGTAAAGTCCCAATTGCTCCATTTCATCCAAATCTTTTACCATACAGGCCTTCAAAAGCTGAAGTGGGTATATGTCCAGAGGAAAAACCTCCTCGTACCTACCTGTTACAACAAAAGCCCTGTGCTCTCCATTGGTATTGGTGTCCAAATCGTATTTTTTGTTGGGCTGAAGCCAAGAAAAGGTCAATGCCCTTGTAGACGAAATTTTATTGAACACTGGTTTGTTCCACCCAAAAAATTCGTAATCGTCCCCTTCTGGAATGGCAGTAACCGTATTATTGTAAAAACCAAGATATCCTTCGGTGTTGGTTTTAGAGCCTGTAAGCACATCCCCGTTTATCAACCTAAACCTATCTTCCTTTACACCACTTGCGTATAAAAAAGTAGAAATTTCAGCTCCGATTTTAGTCTTGTAATATTTTGGCTCCTTCACAACAGATCCAGCCAATGCCACAATGCGCTCCGCATTGAACTTACCCGTCAACAACAGTTCACCCAACATAACAAGGTCCTGTGGAGACAACGTCCAGACCACCTCACCTTTGTTCACGGGGTCAATCTTATTGATTTGCGTACCTACCAAGCCTGCCGGATGGGGACCGGAAACCTTGTGCAACTCTATTCCCTTAATATCATTGAAGGGAGACCTGCTCGATTTTCCGATAGATACATGGATTTTACCCGGAGTAAGCTTGCTAAGGCCCATTATCGCTGCTTGAATCTCCTGTTCTTTATCCTTTAGGACAAAGTCTGGGTCAGCTGCCAATGGCGCCGTAGCGTATGCCGAAACAAATATCGCTTTCGGCGTTGCACTTGGGTCGGCAATTACATCGTAAGGTCTTTGTTTTATGAACGGCCATCCTCCACACTGTAAAAGGTAGGATTTAATGGCCTCACCATCTGCCGTATCCAAATCCGGCACCTTATTTATAACATAATTTTGTTCTTTGTCAGCAAGAATCTTTAATGTTAAGATTCTTCTTCTTGCCCCCCTAACAATTTCCACAAGCTCTCCGCTTACCGGGGAAACAAAGTGCATGTCTTCGTCGTTCTTGTTATAAAAGAGGGGTTCGCCCGCTTTTATATCTTCCCCTTGTTTTATCAACATTTTTGGAGTGATTCCGTGGAAATCATCTAGGTTTAGGGCGTATACGTTACTGGTAACAGCTTTGGAAATAGTCTGCTCTGCCGCCCCGACGAGGTTGATATTCAACCCCTTTCTAATCCGGATGTCTTTAGACATATTGTTGTAGACCTTTTGTTATCAAAATCGGACGCAAATTTAGCACTAAAAGGATTGTTTTCATAATAATTAACCATAAAATTGGGATTATACCGAGCTTAATTCCCCAGGCATACTTTTTGTTTACCTTTACCCTAAAATTATGCCCTTGATGCGTTTTATCTTCATACTGTCTCTATTAGGTTTGATGGCCACTCCGGCTTTTGGACAAGTTATGGAAGAAGTAAATCCACCGGAAAACATAAAATCGGTGGTTTTTAAAGGTCCTACCGAGGATCAATTTCCTGTGATACAGCTCGGGGAATCAATAACTTTGGAGTTTGATGACCTCACCGCCAACGAACAGGATTATTATTATAAGATTGTCCATTGCGATTACGATTGGACCCCTTCCCAATTACTAAAGTCACAATACCTATCCGGGGCGGACAACCAACGAATTATTGACTACGAAAACAGCTACACTACCCTACAGCCCTATTCCAATTACCGGCTCACCATCCCCAATAACAATGTTAAATTAACAGTGAGCGGCAATTTTGTTCTGGAAATCTACAACAGTTATGGCGATCTTCAATTCTCTAGAAGGTTTGTGGTATACCGAGATGTGGTTTCCGTTGCAGGCGCTGTAAAAAGGTCTCGGGATTTTAACTTCATCAATACAAAGCAGGTGGTACAGTTTAATATCAACACAGCTTCTTTTAACGTGGTCAACCCAAAAAAGGAGGTAAAAGTAGCCATCATACAAAACCATCATTGGCCCACGGCACTATACAACATTAAACCTCAATTTACCATTGGTACGGAGCTGGTTTACAAATACAACGAGGAGACCAGCTTTTTTGGCGGCAACGAATACCTAAACTTCGACACCAAAGACCTTCGTTCCCCCAGCTTTGCCATATCCAATATTGAAATGAGGGAGGTGTACCACCATTATTTGTTCACCAACCAATACAGGTACGACAAAGAATACACCTACTTTCCGGATATTAATGGCGATTTTGTGGTTAGGACGCTTCAAGGAGAAGATGTTTCCAGAGAGGCCGAATATTCCAAGGTCCACTTTAGCCTACCCTATACCAACCAAATAGGGCTTGACAATGTTTATGTGATTGGAAAGTTCAACAATTATGCGCTGGGCGATGAGAACAGAATGACGTTCAACGAATCAACCGGGAAGTTTGAAGCCACTTTGATGATGAAACAGGGCTTTTACAATTATAAGTATGTTGTACAAAGGGAAGATGGCACTATTGAACCCAATTTAGTGAGTGGCAACTTCCACTTTACGGAGAACAACTACCTGATCTTGGTTTATTATAGAGATTTTGGGGACATGTACGATAGTATAATAGGTATAGGCTCCGTCAACTCCAGGAATATCAGTAATTAATTATCTTTAGCCCTAAATCCTTAAAAAAGGTATGGGGAAAAAAGATGGTTTGATCACCAAAGGTCGCTACGAACTAAAGTTTAGGGGTGTTAAATGCCTTAACTGCGGGCATTCATTGGACATCAGTGATAAGTACTGCCCTAATTGCTCACAGGCCAACAGTACCAAGAAGTTAACCCTCAAAGACTTTATTGACGAGTTCTTCTCGGGCCTGATCAATTACGATTCCAAGCTAATAAAATCACTCTCGGCCCTTTTACTTAGACCCGGAAGAATTACAAAGGACTACGTAAATGGCAAAAGGATAACTTACACCAACCCATTCCGGTTTTTGTTGAGTTTGGCCTTTCTCTATTTTTTGATGTTCACCTATAATAACCAGTTTTCCAGTTGGGACAGAGATGTAAGCAAATTCAACGGAGACATAGGTGGCACACCCCTGGTCTTTAACACGGATTCGGGCAATTTAGGTGTGGACAGCACCAAACTGGAAAGGCAAAAGACCCAGGCACTGGCCCAACTGGACTCGTTGGCAGGCGAAGATCCCGAGACAAGGAATCAATTAAAACAATTGGACACCCTTTCCGGGCTCGGTACGTTGATTAATAATGAAATTACTAAAAGGGACTCCATAATGCTCTCTAACCCCAAAGCGTATTTCAATGGACTGAAGAGCAAATCCAATTTAAATGCTTTCTTTAAAAAAATTGATTTTTTCACCAAAACCATCAAAAGGGACACTTTGACCTCCTATGATCAGGCCGCTCTTAAATATGATATCGAAAACACATGGTCCAATAAAATGGCGTTCAACTCCGCAAACAGTATTTTAAGGGCAATAAAAGAACCGGGGAGTTGGGTAAATAGTACCATATCCAAACTTCCTTTCGTTATATTTTTCTTTATGCCGGTGTTTACGGTCTTCATTTGGTTGGTTTACATCAGAAAAAATTATACCTACACCGATCATCTTATTTTTAGTTTCCACAATCAGTCCCTCTTGTTTATCTTGCTCATCCTTAGCCTCACATTGGATACCATATTCAATATAAACAGCTCAGGAATCTTTCTGTTGATTTTTGCCTTTTACCTTTATAAGGCCATGCGAAAATTTTACGGACAAGGAAGATTTAAAACCATTGTGAAATACATCTTTCTGAACACGGTATTTATGATCCTGGCCTTTTTTACGATCATAGTAACGTTTGCGGGAAGCGGTTTAACCTATTGATAGTTATGTTTACACAGGTAACAAAAGGAATTAAAATATCGGTACGCACTTCTTTCGAAGGAACCTTCTTTAAAAACTATAAGGTACACTATGCGTTTGGCTACACCATAACCATAGAGAACCTAAGCAAGGACACCGTTCAGCTCACTGCCAGACACTGGGATGTATTTGACGCCCTCAAGGACATGGAGACCATTGACGGAGAAGGTGTAATTGGCAGAAAACCTGTTATAAAACCGGGCAAATCGCATACATACAGCTCAGGTTGCCTCTTGGCATCACCCGTAGGGGCCATGCGTGGCCATTATCGTATGGTTAACTTTACCAATGCAGAAGAGTTCGAGGTCGAGATTCCCACGTTTAAGTTTGCAGCTCCCTTCGCCATAAACTAATTGGCATCATTTTATTTTCGGTCCCTGTTTCATTACCTTTGATAGAATTGTACAACTCTAAAAAACATTTCTATGGGAAAAGGATTTTTTCAAGTTCCAACTGCATACAACGAGCCTGTTTTGAGCTATGCTCCGGGTTCTCCCGAACGAGAAGAAGTACTGAAACAATATAAAGCATTTTATAACGGTAAAGTGGAGGTTCCGCTCTACATTGGAAGCGAGGAGATAAAGACGGGCAACACCAGGCCCCTGTCCCCTCCCCACGACCATAAACATGTAATTGGACAATATCACCTTGCCGAGAAAGCACACGTGGAAAAGGCCATCTCCAATTGTTTGGAGGCTAGGAATGCTTGGGCCAATTTGACCTGGGAACAGCGTTGCGCCATTTTTTTAAAGGCCGCCGAACTGATTGCTGGACCTTACCGTCAAAAAATGAACGCTGCCACCATGTTGGCCCAGTCCAAAAATATTTATCAGGCCGAGATTGATTCTGCCTGCGAGATCGTGGACTTCCTTCGCTTCAACGTAGAATATATGTCCCAGATATACAGCGAACAACCGGAATCTTCCGAAGGAGTATGGAATCGCGTGGAATACCGTCCCTTGGAAGGATTTGTATACGCCATAACCCCGTTCAACTTCACGGCAATTGCAGGGAATCTTCCCACCAGTGCCGCTATGATGGGCAACGTGGTGGTATGGAAACCGAGTGACAGCCAAATTTATTCCGCAAAAGTGATTGTTGATGTGCTCAAGGAAGCTGGACTGCCCGATGGGGTAATCAATGTAGTTTACGGAGATCCGGTCATGATCTCCGACACGGTGTTGGACAGCCCGGACTTTACGGGGATCCACTTTACGGGATCTACCGATGTATTCAAAAATCTTTGGAAACAGATCGGAAACAATATCCACAAGTACAAAACATACCCCAGGATTGTTGGCGAAACGGGCGGAAAAGATTTTATCCTCGCCCACCCAACGGCCAAGCCCCAACAGGTGGCCACGGCCATCAGCAGGGGCGCCTTTGAGTTCCAAGGGCAAAAATGTAGTGCCGCTTCACGGGTGTATCTGCCCAAATCCACTGCCAATGAGATTTTGGAACTGGTAAAAAAGGACATTGCATCCTTCAACAAGCCGGGCTCCCCAGAGGACATGGGCAATTTTATCAATGCCGTGATCCACGAAGGCTCTTTCGACAAGTTGGCCAAGTACATTGATCAAGCCAAAGCCGATGACGATGCCGAAATCATCGCAGGAGGTAATTACGATAAATCCGTAGGGTATTTTATAGAGCCCACGGTAATATTGACCACCAACCCACAGTACGAGACCATGTATACCGAACTCTTTGGTCCAGTGGTCACCGTATACGTTTATGAGGATAAGGATTGGAGCGAGGCTTTGAAGTTAGTGGACGGTACATCGGAGTATGGCCTCACTGGAGCTGTACTGTCCGGGGACCGCTACTCTATTGACGAGGCCACGAAGGCCTTGCAGAATTCCGCAGGGAACTTCTACATCAACGACAAGCCCACCGGAGCCGTTGTGGGACAACAGCCTTTTGGCGGTGCAAGGGCATCGGGGACCAACGACAAGGCAGGATCTATGCAGAACCTTCTACGATGGGTTTCCCCCAGATTGATCAAGGAAACTTTTGTTACCCCCGAGGATTATAGATATCCATTTTTGGGATAAAACAAAAAACACCTATTTTAAAGGCCGTCATTACAAAATGACGGCTTTTTTGTTTAACCTAACTTATAACACTCATGCCCAGACCTTATATTTTGGCTGAAACCAACTGGAAACATCTAAAAGACGAATCTATTGACCTTGCCATATTGCCTTGGGGCGCCACCGAAGCGCACAACTACCACCTCCCCTATGCAACCGATGTGATCGAAGGCTCGTGCATTGCCGAAGAATCGGCCAAGATTGCTTGGGAACAAGGGAGCAAGATAATTGTATTGCCTACCATTCCCTTTGGGGTGAACACCGGGCAATCCGACATTTACCTGGACATGAACTTAAACCCCAGTACACAATTTGCGATTTTAAAAGATATTCTCACAGTTTTGAATCGTCAGGGTATAAAAAAATTTATGATCCTAAATAGTCATGGCGGCAACAATTGGAAGGCCATTATCAGGGAACTAGGGTTACTTTTCCCCGACATGTTCCTTTGCGTTACCAATTGGTTTAACCTTGGAAATGAATCAGGGGTTTTTGATAACTCCGGCGATCACGCCGGTGAAATGGAAACCAGCCTTATTCTCCATCTAACGCCAGAATTGGTATTGCCCAAAGAAGAATGGGGCGATGGAAAAGAATTCAAAAACAAGATCAAGGCCTTTTCCGAAGGATGGGCATGGACAGAACGTCCTTGGTCCAAAATAAGCGAGGATACCGGTGTAGGCGACCCCAACAAAGCCACCAAGGAAAAAGGTGAGGTGTTCTTTAACCTAATTTGCGCAAAAATGGGACAACTTTTTGTAGATATTGCCGAAGCTGACACAAACGACCTGTATAAGTAAACACCTAGAAATCAACATACCAAAAATAAATTTACCTCGATAGAAAGCCTCAAGGGAAGTCAACCTACAATTTAAATGTAAAATTAACGTTAACTAATTGTAAATTAAATGTAATCTATTTAATTTTATAATACTAAATCAGTTAGTTATGACAGTTAGAATCAATGCATGGGTGAAATTGGCGATTAAAAAGTATGAGCAATTATGGCAATATGCCAAGGATTATGCCCGCAAATGCAGATTGGTATATAAAAGGATGTACAGTATTTGATTTCAATTCTTGTGAAAACAAATTTCATTATCGACCTCCTCTTTACGAACTAATGAATTAGCACTTTTAGCTAAGATTCATTAACATAACACCTTACATCCTAATTTCACCTTATTCTCTTATCTTTGGAATATAATCCAGCATCAGGAACAACCTCCTATTTATCTTAATAGACTCCTATTGCACAAACTCAACAGTTGTAGCAATAATGAAAAACAATTTAGATAGGTCCAACAAAGACTCTGGGAACGATACCATTCAACATTGTTTTGAATACATCTTCAAATATTCCAAGGCGTCCAATTACAAAACAGCATTAAAAGATTGTTTAGCAACTATTGAAAGCCTAAAAGATGCATGGATTTATTGTGTAGAAGCAGAGCTCTACGCAGCTATTGATGAATATAAAATTGCACTTGGGGCATACACCAAAGCATTCGCCGTATCCTCAAGCAATCGTTTATTGGACACATATATTTCTTTGCAGCTTGCCATTTTTCACTTGGAAAAGGACAACCCTACAAAGGTAATCAGCACATTGGATGATTATTTCTATTTCTATCCTACCCAAAATACCAAAGAACTCACCGAAACCTATCTTCATTACCACATTTACCTTATTGTACTGTTAGAGCAAAACGAAATACATAAGGCCAAACGGATTTTAAATAGTTTGGAGACCTTTGCTTGCACTGAACTTCAGTATTTAAAAATAGCTATGGGGTTTGCCAAGAACGAACAGGGCACTGCCGATGTATACCTCAGCTATATGGATAGCAGACCTATTCACGCCGCCAATAGATATTCAACACCGAACGAAACCAATATATTTGACAATGATTTTGACCCCAAAACCTACTTTCAGAATTGTTTTGAAGAGGAACTACAGTGCACCAAACTCTTGTACATAAAAACAAAGGAAGTAAGGAATGATGTTTTTTTCAAATCAAACCATGACCGGCACAGTATTTTAATGAAAATTAAACCTGAGTATAGCCAAGTCATCATAAAAAGACTACGGCTGCTCTCGCCCCCAATGGGTAGAGTCGTAAGAATTCTTAATAGCAGGAGTAATTTTCACCAATCGCGAAACCTTGATAAAGACTGTACCTATATTGAAATCAATTATACAGCTGAAAAATGGTTTGGCGACATGAAGTATCTGTCCCAAACTATTTATTGGTTAGGAAATTATGTAGAAGACATAGAAATATTGACCAATGAGATGTACGAAAATTGGGTAGACCACTTTCAGGTACAAAATGGCAGGGCAAACTACAGACGCTACTGGTGCAATGATGATTTTTTGGAATCAAAACTTAAAACTTATGAAGAAATAGTTCGGAAAAACCCAAACAACATTGAATTAAAAAAAATGATTTCCAGTGAATTCCACACCTATGGAAGAGAAGACAACTTAAAGATTGAACTTCTAAAAACCGACAAAGATGCGTACCAAAGTTCGATAACAAGGCTAATCAAATCCCTCCAATACAATCCAGAGAACGTGGAGGCACTTATTTCTTATGGGGAAATCCTTTTTTACAAATCAAACCTCCCTCTAAGCAAAGAACAGTTCCAGACTGCATTAAATATCAACAAGGCACTGCCGGAAGCCCACTACTATTTGGGAAAAATATATATGGCAGAAAACAATATTCCGTTGGCAGAAGCATCGTTTATACGGTTATTGGGCATTCTTTCAAAACATGCAAAAATCAGGGCAAAGAAAATCGACGCTCTTAAAACACTTCGAATGCTCGCCAAAGAAAAACCCAAGACCTTGAAAACAACTCTTAAAACCATTGAAGAGCAACTAAGCCTATTGTATTTTGAAAGCAACAAAGTCAATTTAGAATATAACACCAATTACAACAATAGCTCCTACATGAAAGAAAAATTCAAGGCTGCTGTAAAATCCAGTGAAGAAAAAATTGAAAATGAACCCACATCTGCAGCACATTGGATTAAACTTGGCAGCAATTTTTATCATTTAAAAAAATATGGTAAATCCGCAGAAGCCTTTAAAAAAGCCCTTGAACTCAATACTCCCCGATGGTTGGAGGTTACCCAATGGCAATGCATAAGTCTGTGCTTTGACAATAAAATTGAAGAGGCACATCACGAATTGGACCTTGCCTTAAAAAAAGTAAGCTCCAAAGAGCAAAAAGCAATCTTAACGGGGTTAAAAAGCTGGCTATTTTATACAAAAGGAGAAACTGTTCAAATGACCGAGCAACTGAACATTGCCATAAGGTTAAACAATACATATTATTATTTGTGGTACTTAAAAGCACTCGTGCACATGGGCAAAAAAGAGTATGAAGAATCACTTTCAAGCATAACCAAAGCCATTGAACTTGATGGCTCCAAAAAAAACATGATTCGAGACGAGGAAATATTTGACCCTCTAAAAAAGGACATCCGCTTTTGGGATTTAGTATTAAGCACCAAGTAAAACTATTAAAGCTATACTGGCTTAAACTTCTGGGGCAAGTACACTACTTTTTTGGTCTCAAAGAAATCCTCTTCGAAATACTCGTTTAAATCAAATACTTGAACGGTCCCGTAACCCTTCAACTCTTCCGTAAGGTCTCCGCCTTTAAGGTAAAGTATGCCATTTTTTCGCTGGTGTGCTGAATCCTTCTTAATTTTTCCCTTGGTCCAGTGCACAAATGTTGGCATCGCAGCCACTGCCCTGCTTACAATAAAATCATATTGTCCGGGAATTTCCTCCACACGGGAGTGATGGGTTTCAACATTCTTCAATCCGAGTCCTTCCACCACCTCATTAACAACTTTTATTTTTTTACCGATTGCATCAACAAGGGTAAATTTTACGTTTGGAAATAAGATGGCCAAGGGAATGCCCGGAAAGCCTCCGCCCGTTCCCACATCCAAGATTTGGGCTCCTTCGTTAAACACTTGAACCTTTGCTATACCTACAGAATGAAGAACATGGCGCAAATAGAGCTCATCTATATCCTTTCTGGAAACCACATTGATTTTCTGGTTCCAGTCTTGGTACAACGCCTCCAACTTTATGAACTGTTGCTTTTGCTCGTCGTTGAGTGTCGTAAAATATTTAAAGATGAGTTCCGCTTTCATGTTCCAAACGTTATTTTTGTCAAAATTAATACTTTTATAGACCTTAACACCGTTCTAACAAAACGTTGTGACTCTAAAGAAGCATTTTAGTTACCTTTGTAAAAATTTTTTTTATGGATAAGAATACCATCCGGTTTTCAAGAAGAGATTCAGCACAATTTTTCAGAACGCTGAACAAGAGAGTTAATGAATACTTCAAAGAAAATAACCTCAAGAAAACCGGAAACTGGAAACTTCACTTGAAAACCATTGTGATGTTTGCCATTTTTTTGACCCCCTACTTTTTAATATTAACCTTAAACCTGCCTTTCTGGGGCTATCTTCTACTTTCCATCACTATGGGTGTTGGAATGGCCGGCGTTGGAATGAACGTAATGCACGATGGAAATCACGGTGCTTACTCCAATAAAAAATGGGTAAACAAACTCATGGGAAGCAGTATTTACATTTTGGCCGGTAATGTTTACAACTGGCAAGTTCAGCACAATGTACTGCACCATACGTACACAAACATACACGAACATGACGAGGACATGGAAGCTGGAAGAATCTTAAGGTTCTCCAAACATGCCGAGTGGAGAAAGCATCATAAATTTCAACATTACTATTCCATTTTACTATATGGCCTATTGACCTTTAATTGGGCAATAACCACGGATTTCCAGCAGATGTACCGTTATATGAAGAGGAAATTGAGCTACGGAAAGCTACCTAATCCCGTAATTAACTGGAGTACATTGGTTATAACAAAAGTAATCTATATAACCATTTGGATTGTTCTCCCGTTGATTTTTGTTGACATTGCCTGGTGGCAAGTATTGCTTGGGTTCTTTATTATGCACTACGTTGCAGGAGTGATCCTGAGTGTGGTTTTCCAATTGGCACACATTGTGGACCATGCAGAAACCCCCTTGCCAGATGAGGAAGGAAACATGAAGAACACTTGGGCCATTCACCAATTGTTCACCACTGTGAATTTTGGTACTAAAAACAGAATCGTAAACTGGTTTACCGGGGGATTGAACCATCAGGTGGAACATCATATCTTCCCTAACATCAGCCATATACATTACACAAATATTTCCAAAATTGTGAAACAGACTGCTCAGGAGTTCAATTTGCCTTATCACGAATATAAAACTACCAGAAAAGCTATAATTTCGCACTTCAAACACTTAAAGGAGCTAGGTAAAAAACCAACGCTTCAATATCAGTAAAAACGAAGTATCAATGAGCAACCATTTATCTGACAGGATCAAGAACATGTCCACGTCAGCAACTTTGGCCATGGCTGCCAAAGCGCGGGAATTACGAAATGAAGGAAAGGATATTATAGGTTTGAGCTTGGGGGAACCCGACTTCAACATCCCTGATTTTATAAAAGATGCCGCAAAGCAGGCCATCGACGAGAATTATAGCAGCTACACCCCTGTTGATGGGTATGCAGAGCTAAAAGCCGCGATTTCAAATAAATTCAAAAGAGATAACAACCTTGACTATGGTTTGAACCAAATTGTGGTATCCACGGGAGCGAAGCAATCGCTCTTTAATGTGGCCATGGTGGTTCTTAACCCTGGTGATGAAGTAATTCTTCCCGCTCCGTATTGGGTAAGTTACAGCGACATCGTAAAATTGGCCGAGGGTGTTCCGGTAGAGGTCACCACACAGATTGATACCGATTTTAAAATGACTCCAGCACAATTGGAGGCTGCCATAACCCCAAAAACCCGTATGATTTGGTTTAGCTCACCATGTAACCCTAGCGGTTCCGTGTACAGCAAAGAAGAGTTGGAAGGTTTGGCAGAGGTACTAAAAAAACATCCCGATATTTATGTAGTATCGGATGAAATCTACGAACATATCAATTTTACCGATGGCGGACACACAAGTATCGCCGGTATTGATGGTATGTATGACAGAACCGTTACCGTGAATGGGGTATCCAAGGCATTTGCCATGACGGGATGGCGTATCGGTTATATCGGTGCACCGGAATGGATTGCCAAAGGTTGCACCAAATTGCAAGGACAGGTGACCAGCGGAGCAAATGCCATTGCTCAGCGTGCCGTAATCACCGCATTGGAGGCTCCCGTGAGCAAAATCCAGTTTATGATCGATAAGTTCCATGAAAGAAGGGATCTTGTACTTGGGCTTTTGGGAGAAATAGAAGGGTTTAACCTCAACGTGCCCGAGGGTGCATTTTATGTGTTCCCCGATATTTCTGATTTCTTTGGAAAAACCTTGAACGGTGTTACCATTAACAATGCTTCAGATTTTTCACTGTATTTGTTGGAGCACGCCAATGTGGCCACGGTTACCGGTGAAGCTTTCGGAAACCCCAATTGCATTCGTATATCCTACGCAGCATCAGAAAAAGAATTGAAAGAAGCCATTGCCCGAATTAAGGCCGTGCTTTAAAAATATATTAAGATGCTATGCTGAACCTGTTTCAGCATCTCACGATAAATCAATAAAAACCTCTTGGAGTAAACTCCAAGGGGTTTTTTATTAGGTCTTTTTCCAGAAATATGGGGTAAGCAAGATCAGAACAGTGAACAGCTCCAATCGGCCCAAAAGCATCAAAAAACTACACCACCATTTACCAGCCGCAGGAAGGCTGTTATAATTGCTGACCGGGTTTAAACTACCCAAAGCGGGGCCTACATTGCCCAGCGAAGAAGCAGAACCTCCAACGGCCGATACAAAGTCCAAGCCCAAGAGGCCTAACACCAACGAACCTATAATAAAGAGCAGCATATACAGTACAAAAAAAGCTATCACATTGTAAACAATATGCTCTGTAACCGTTTTCTGATTGTACCGAACAGGTATGATAGCATTTGGGTGCAAGGTCCGCTTAAATTCCAAAATACCATTTTTAATGATCAACAAGTGGCGCATTACCTTGATTCCCCCTGCAGTTGAACCCGCAGAACCTCCGAGGAACATCAAACCAAAAAAGAAAACGGTCAAAAATGGGGTCCAAGAGGTGAAATCCGCAGAAACAAAACCTGTTGTGGTAATCACGGCAACTACCTGAAACAAACCATGCCTAATGGTGCTTTCCACTTCTCCCAGTACCATAGGGTGAAAATCAGATACAGGCACATCTGCCCTAAAATAAATACCCAAGGCAACCACAATGGTAAAAATCACCACAAAACCAAGGTAGTACTTGAACTCTTCATCCCTTAGGATGCGTTGCACCTTTCCTGTCAATGCAAAATAGCTGAGTACAAAATTACTCCCTGCCAAAAACATGAAAAGAATAACAATGTATTGAATCAAAGGTTGATCGTTCCAAAAGGCCAAGCTCGCATTTTTGGTAGAAAACCCTCCTGTTGACATTGTGGCCAATGCGTGGTTGATGGCATCGAAAAAGGACATTCCAGCAAACTTTAGCAGCAAAGTTTCCAGGACTGTATATCCAAAATAAATCAACCAAAGTCTCTTAGCCGTATCGGTAATCCTTGGGTGAAGTTTATCCCCGCCAGGCCCAGGCGCTTCTGCAGCGAACAATTGCATGCCCCCAATACCCAAAAGCGGTAAAATGGCAATGGCAAGTACAATAATCCCCATTCCCCCGATCCAATGGGTAAGACTTCTCCATAGCAAAATTCCTTTGGGAAGGGCTTCAATATTATCTAAAATTGATGCTCCCGTTGTGGTGTAGCCCGACATGGTTTCAAAAAAAGCATCGGTAATGGAAGGTATTGCTCCGGAAAAAAGATAGGGCAACATCCCTGAAATGGACATTACGATCCATCCGAAGGTAACCACAATGTACCCTTCCCTCTTTTTGACTTCCTTTTTATGGCCCCGGGTGTAGAACATGGCCATCATACCAAAAAGCATGGTCACAATGGCTGCCAACATAATTTCCATGGTGGCACCATCTTTATATATGCCACTGGCAATTGCCGCTAAAAGCATAAAAGAACCATTGCAAAGCAACAACAGCCCCAAGATATGGATAATGATTCGTGTATTGAGCTTCATTATAGGAACAGCTTTTCTATCCTTGGTATGGCTTTGGGCAAGCAGCAGACCACTACCTTATCTCCTTGGGCAATCCTAAAATCACCCAACGCAATAATTCCCTCTCCGTTTCGGATAACACCACCAATGCTTGCCTCTCTAGGGAAATTAAGCTCCCTGATCAACTCACCATTCACCAAAGATGTAGCCTTTACTTCAAACTCTAAAATTTCGGCATTTAAATTGTTCAAACGGGTCAAGGCGAGTACCTCCCCTTTTCGAATATACCTAAAGATGCTGTTGGCGGCAAGGAGCTTCTTATTGATCAGGGTATCCACCCCAATGGAGTGGGACAATTGAAAATAGTCCATGTTCTCCACCAAGGCAATGGTTTTCTTGATTTTTTTGCTCTTGGCTACCAAACAGGACATTATATTGGTCTCGGAATTCCCCGTAACGGCAATAAAGGCGTCCATGGATTCCAGGTTTTCTTCCTCCAAAAGCTCTACATTACGCCCATCTCCGTTTATTACAAGGGCATGCGGTAGCTCATCCGCAATATCAAATGCTTTTTCCTTGTTCTTTTCGATCAGTTTTACATTGAATTTTTTGTTGCAGAGATCCCTTGCTGTTTTATAACCAACCTTGCTCCCACCAAGAATCATTACATTCTTGATTTCCTGTTTTTGCATCCCAGAAAGCTTGTACAACTCTTCCACTCCTTTATCCGAAGTAATAAAATACACCTGATCGCCTTCTTTAAAAACGGTATCACCCCTTGGAATCAAAGTAAATTGGGTTCCTTTTCGCTGTAATGCGATGGGCATAAAATTGAGTTCTGGAAAAATTCGGGCTGCCTCTTTTACCATCTTCCCTACAAATGGTGCGGTTTTGGGCAGGATTACTCCGAACATGGTGAGCAGACCTTCTTCAAATTGATAGGTATCGTTAAAGGCGGATTGGTTGAGCATTAACTGAATTTCCGTGGCCGCCAAGCGCTCCGGGGAAATCAATTCATCAATTCCCAATTGCTCAAACTTGATAATATCTCGATTGTCCATGAATTCCGTATTGGAAATTCTGGCCATGGTACGTTTGCAACCCAATTGCTTTGCAAGTACACAAAGGGTCAAGTTGGTAGTTTCCGATGCTGTTACCGCGATTACTAGATCGGAGCCATCGACTTGCGCATCCTGCAATACTTGGATAGATGTGGCATCGCCCCGAAGTACTCGGATATCCAAATGGTTATCGGCATAGGACAGTCTTTCCTTATCGGTATCAATCAAAGTGATTTCCTGTGCTTCGTAGGACAATAATTTGGCCAAATGAAATCCAACTTCACCAGCACCTGCAATAATGATTCTCATTGATTAGAATAGGATGTGTTCTTAAATAACCTCAGTTTGCACGTTGCAAACAATACTAGGAATGGTATGCTATACGTAAACTCCATACTTTTAACCAAATACGGAAAATAAATCCCTTTGGAGGGCAAAATTACATAAATAATTTTGTCTTCCTCCCTTAAGCTAAGTTGTATATTTGCCAGCAAATTTAAGCGATGTCAAAAAAGGTGACGCCCTATAAAGAATCCGAGCTTGGCAAAAAGGACCAGGTAAGGCAAATGTTCGATAATATATCTGGAAATTACGACGGCCTTAACCGTGTTATTTCCTTTGGAACCGATGTTAAATGGCGTAAGCGCATCGTAGCTTTTTTAAAGGACAAATCGCCCAATTCCATTTTGGACATCGCCACCGGTACGGGCGATCTTGCCATTGCCATGGCAAAGACCGGGGCCAAAAAAATCGTTGGTCTGGACCTATCTCCCGGCATGTTGGAAGTGGGCAAAACCAAAGTATCCAACAAAAAATTACAGGATACCATTGAAATGGTGGTGGGAGACAGCGAAAACCTTCCTTTTGAGGACAATTCCTTTGACGCGATCACCGTGGCCTTTGGGGTAAGAAATTTTGAAGATTTGGAAAAAGGACTGGAAGAAATTTATCGTGTACTAAAACCAAAGGGGCATTTTGTAGTTCTCGAAACTTCCGTTCCTACCAAAACCCCTTTTAAACAAGGATATAAAATATATACAAAGTATGTTTTGCCCACTATAGGCAAACTTTTTTCCAAGGACAGGTCGGCCTACAAATATTTAAGTGAATCGGCTTCTGTTTTCCCCCATGGCGAGGCTTTCAACAATATTTTGAAGAAAATTGGGTTTATAGGTGTAGAGAACAAACCACAGACCATGGGTGTAGCATCCATTTATGTCGCTTCAAAATAGATTAATGAAAAATCTCCTTATCCTTTTTGGACTTCTAGTAGTAACAAACACCACTGCCCAATTTGGAGGCGATCCCATTTTAAATCTTCAGAACGAGGATAAGAAATTTTTGAACTGGGGGTATTATCTGGGGTTTAACCAATACGACTTTCAATTTGAATACAAGGATGATATTGGTAAAGATATATTGGTGGACAAAAGTTTTGGTTTTAATGTAGGATTGATTGGAGAACTTAGGATCAATGAGTTTTTGGATGCCCGTTTTGAACCCGGCCTGCTCTACACTTCCAGAACCCTTGGTTTCCCAGGCTTTACCTCCCAGGTTGATGCGCTACGCGAAGTGCGTTCAACCTACATAAGATTCCCTTTACTGATCAAGGCCAGCACCCGAAGAATTGGAAACTGGAAACCATTTATTGTCGGCGGAGTGTATGCTTCCATCAATTTAGGGAGCAATGAGGATAGCCTAGATGATAACAGTAGTGGACAATTCCGAATGAAGCAAAATGTGTATGGGTATGAATTGGGTTTTGGAATTGATTTTTACACCGAGTACTTTAAGTTTACACCATCTATTCGCGGTGTTTTTGCCCTTACGGACGAATTGGTTCCGGATGAGGATCCCAACAGTCCTTGGACTGGGAACATCAACACAATGCGCACCCGGGGCATCTTCATCAATTTTACGTTTGAATAGTAAGAATCAAATTCCAAAAATCAAGCCTCAAATTCCAAAAGACAGCACTCGATTTCGGACTTCTGACTTCCAACTCCTGATTCAAAATTCAATAACGGAACAACTAAATAACCAGTAACGGAATGGCAGTACGCAATAAGTTCAAGTCAAGTTCAAGCATCAAACTCCCGACATCGAGCATCGGACTCCCGACTCCCGACTTCTGACTTCTGACTTCTGACTTCTGACTTCTGACTTCTGACTTCTGACTTCTGACTTCTGACTTCTGACTTCTGACTTCTGACTTCTGACTTCTGACATCAAGTTCAAGTTCCAAAAAATTACCTTCGTATTTCATTCAAAAAAATGGCGGTTGCCGTGGCTACGTTCAAACTTTCAGCTGTGGCCGCACCAAATTGGGGAATGGAAATTCTTTTGGTGATGAATTGACTCACTTCGTCAGAAATGCCATTGGCTTCGTTGCCCATCACTAAAACTCCTTTTTCCGCCAAATCAGATTTGTAAATGGTTTCACCATCCATGTAAGCACCATAAACAGGAAGATTTGTTTTTCGCAAATAATCTTCCAAATCAACATAAACAATGTTCACCCGAGCAATGGAACCCATGGTGGCCTGCAATACTTTAGGGTTGTAACAATCCACCGTATCTTGTGAGCATACCAGTTGTGTTACCCCAAACCAATCACAAAGCCGGATAATGGTTCCTAAATTACCTGGGTCCCTAACGGCATCCAGCACCACGACCCAATCATCAACAATGTCTTTTTGGGATTCGGTCATATAAAAAACGCCCAACACACCATTTGGGTGGGTCAGGCTGCTCATTTGCTTCAAAACTTTGGAGGAGACCACTTCAGCATCTTTGAATTTCCCCATCAATATAGCATCATCAGCAAAAACTTTAAAAGGCCCCATTCCTGCTTCCAGCAATTCCGTTACTACCTTTTCTCCTTCAACAACAAAGAGTCGATGTTGAGATCGGTACTTTTTTTGCTTTAGGCTAACAACTAGTTTAATTTGGTTTTTTGTAACCATCTAAATCGTGTATTTTTGGCTTCTATGAATGGTTCTTTTGGTGTAACGTGCAACTGGGCAAAAATAGGATTATTGTTGCTTTTGCTTAGCATTTTGGGTTGCAATACCTTAAAAAAGGTTGGAGAGGATGAATTATTGCTCACCAAAAACACCATTTTGGTCGATGAGGAAAAAGTTACCAACAGTGAAATAAAGGGGCTTATTGCACAAAAACCGAATAGTAGCGTTCTTGGTTACCCTTTAAAATTAAATCTTTATAACCTTGCCAAGGAAAACCCAGATTCTTCATTCCAGGATTGGCTGCACAGAAAAGAAAAAAGGGAAAAACGACTGAACAATTTACTTTCCGTGAAACAGGTAAACAGGTTAAGCGAATCATTTCTGGTAAAAGGATATAGTGAATTTTTGAAAAGAATTGGCGAACCCCCTGTTATTATCGATACTTCGGCGACCAATAAATCTCTCAAAAAATTGGAATCCTACTACAATAGCAAAGGGTATTTTAACAACACGGGAGAATATCAAATAGTGGATAGCAAAAAAAAGAGAAAGGCAAGTATTGAATATAGCATCACCCTGAATAAGCCTTACATTGTGGATACCATACAAAAAAACATTACCTCACCAGAGTTGGATTCCATATACCAGAATGCAATTAGGCAAAGTTTTGTTAGACAAGGTGAACAATTTGATTTGGACAAATTTACCATGGAGCGTGAGCGATTAACAAGCTTGTTCAGAAATTCGGGGGTATATAATTTCCAGGAAAGCTCCATCAACTACAGTATTCTACGGGATACCACCCTTGCTGCGGACGACCAGCTCATGGATGTACAATTGAACATTAAAAAATTTAGGAGCTCAAATGATAGTACGGATACCAACATGCCATACAAGGTGGCTCGCCACAAACAGATCAACATTTACGCAGATTACGATGTAAACGGGGGCATGGATACTTTACAGCGTATTCAACACGAAAATTACAACATCTATTACAGTGGCAAGCTCCGCTACCGCCCCAAAGCACTGGCCGATGCCATTTTCTTTGAAAAAGATAGTGTTTACCGAGATTTGGATAGAATTAGGACCTATAGGCAGATTACCAACCTGAACACTTTTAAGTACCCCAACATTGAGTTTATACCTGATTCCACACAAACGGAACTGGAAACCAACATATACTTGGCCGCCAAACCCAAATACTCTTTAAACCTAAATTTTGATGTCACCCACTCCAACATTCAACAAGTGGGCACCGCCTTTAGTGCCTCGGTGATTACACGGAATGTCTTTGGAGGTGCAGAAACTTTGAATATTTCGGCAAGGGGGTCCATTGGTTTGTTGAGCGATGCATCCCTATCGGATGAAACATTCACTTCCGAGCTTGGGGGAGACATCAACGTAACGTTTCCACGGATTTGGTTACCGTTTAATACCGAAAAGATAATCCCATATTACATGCTCCCCCAAAGCCGATTATCCATAGGTACCAACTTTCAGCGGAACATTGGATTGGACAAACAGTCCCTGAACTCCATATTGTCCTATAATTGGTCGCCTACGGAACGGCTAAAAAATAATATTGAACTGTTGAATGTGGAGTTTGTACGTAATGTAAACACGAACAATTTCTATAATGTATACCGAAATACTTTTTCCAATCTGGACGATATCGCTGATCAATTTCAGGACAACCCTGAATATTCCTCCTATTTTGACCCCATTCTGGAAGAAGGTGAAGAACCAAGGCTGAGCATACCAGATGGAGCAAACCGATTTGCCAAAGATGTTTTGAGCGATTCAATCCCAGTAAGCCCAGAAGACAAACAAGAAGTAAATAGCATTGAGGAAAGACGAAGAAGGTTAACAGAGGACAACCTAATTTTTGCCAGTAATTTTACCCATACCAAAAACAGTAAATCGGGTATTAACGACCTTGATTTTTATCAGTATCGCATAAAACTCGAAAGTGCCGGTGCCATGCTCTCATTGCTCACCAATGCAATACCTTTCAACAAAAACCCCAACGGACAGCACCTTGTGTTCAGTGTTCCTTTCTCCCAATACGTAAAAACAGAGTTCGATTATATACGTCATTGGAGCATAGGTGGAGGGCAGGTAATCGCTTTCCGGAGTTTCTCTGGCTTGGCAATTCCCTATGGCAATTCCGACAACGTGCCCTTTGTTCGCAGCTACTTTGCAGGTGGATCCAACGACAACCGCGCCTGGAACGCTTACGAGCTTGGACCTGGCAGCACGGACAACATCAACGATTTTAACGAGGCCAACCTAAAACTAGCCCTAAACCTTGAATATAGGTTCCCCATTGCAGGTGATGTAAAGGGTGCCCTTTTTGCGGATGCAGGCAATATTTGGAATGTATTCGATAACGAAACAAACCCTGGTGCCATATTTAGCGGGTTCTCTTCTTTAGGGGATATTGCCTTGGGTACCGGCCTTGGGCTTCGATACGATTTCACTTATTTCGTTTTCCGTTTGGATGTAGGCTTCAAGACCTATAATCCCGCTAAAATTGGATCAGATCGCTGGTTCGATGGTTACAACTTCAAGAAAGCCGTCTTCAACATAGGGATCAATTATCCTTTCTAGAGCAAATATTTTATTACTTTTGTTTCCTATTTAATTCGAAACCAATATAACTATGTCCCATAATATCAAGCCCGGTGTTGCAACCGGCGATGAAGTACAGGCAATTTTCAACCACGCAAAAGAGAACGGATACGCACTTCCAGCCGTAAACGTAATCGGTTCAGACAGTATTAATGCCGTAATGGAAACTGCCGCAACGTTAAACTCTCCAGTAATTATCCAATTCTCCAACGGAGGAGCACAATTTAATGCTGGTAAAGGACTATCCAACGAAGACCAGAAAGCCGCAATCCTTGGTGGTGTTGCCGGTGCTAAACACGTTCACCAATTGGCCGAGGCCTACGGAGCAACCGTAATCCTTCATACAGACCACTGTGCCAAAAAATTGTTGCCTTGGATCGATGGACTATTGGATGCCAGTGAAAAACATTACAAAGAAACTGGCAAATCATTGTTCAGTTCGCACATGATCGATCTTTCCGAAGAACCACTTGAGGAAAACATTGAAATCTGCAAGGGGTACTTGGAGCGCATGAGCAAAATGGACATGACCTTGGAGATTGAATTGGGAATCACAGGAGGTGAGGAAGATGGTGTGGACAATACCGATGTTGACGATTCCAAATTGTACACCCAACCAGAAGAGGTAGCTTTTGCTTACGAAGAACTTTCAAAAGTAAGCCCAAGATTTACTATTGCCGCCGCATTTGGTAACGTACATGGGGTATACAAACCAGGTAACGTAAAATTGACTCCAAAAATTCTTAAGAACTCCCAAGAGTTTATCACAGAAAAATATGGAGTAGAACACAATCACATCGATTTTGTATTCCACGGAGGCTCAGGATCCACTCTGGAAGAAATCAGGGAAGCCATCGGTTACGGGGTTATCAAAATGAACATTGATACCGATTTGCAATACGCTTTCTTGGAAGGTGTTCGCGATTACATACAGGGAAAAAAGGATTATCTACAAACACAGATAGGTAACCCTGATGGTGACGACCAACCCAACAAAAAATTCTATGATCCCCGAGTTTGGCTGCGAGAAGGAGAAAAAACCTTTATGGCTCGTTTGAAAAAAGCCTTCGAGGATTTGAACAACGTAAACACCTTGTAAGCCTTTGTCTAACTAAATATTGATTGCATGTCGTCTTGGTTTAAAAGAAAGGAAAAAGGAATACAGACCGCTACCGAGGAGAAGAAAGACACTCCCAAGGGGCTTTGGTACAAATCCCCTACCGGTAAGATAGTTGAGGCCGAGGATTTGGCCAAAAACTTCTATGTAAGCCCGGAAGATGATTATCATGTTCGCATAGGGAGCAAAGAATATTTTGAAATTCTTTTTGATGGCAACAAGTTCCGGGAACTTGATACAAAAATGACATCCAAAGACCCTTTGAAGTTTGAGGATACCAAAAAATATTCGGATCGTTTAAAGGCTGCCCAGAAAAAAACAGGTTTAAAAGACGCGGTGAGAACTGCGGTTGGCAAGTCTCAAGGAAAGGATATTGTTGTGGCCTGTATGGACTTTGCCTTTATCGGAGGTTCCATGGGAAGTGTGGTAGGTGAAAAAATATCGCGCGCCATTGATGTGGCCAAAAGGAAAAAAGTACCATTTGTAATGATATCAAAATCAGGCGGGGCCCGTATGATGGAAGCTGCCTTATCCTTGATGCAATTGGCAAAAACATCCGCTAAATTGGCGCAATTGGCAGAGGCCAAAATACCGTACATCTCGCTATGTACAGACCCCACAACAGGCGGTACAACGGCATCCTATGCTATGCTGGGAGATATCAACATAGCCGAGCCCGGTGCACTGATCGGATTTGCAGGACCAAGGGTGGTAAAGGATACGACAGGGAAAGATCTTCCTGATGGTTTCCAAACATCCGAGTTTTTGAAAGAACATGGTTTTTTGGATTTCATTACCCATCGCAGGGATTTGAAGAAAAAAGTCAATCTCTATATCGATTTGATTACCAATCAACCTGTAAGAGATTAAAAGAGGCTGTCTAAAAAGAATTGAAACCCGTCATTCTGAACCTGCCTACCGGCCAGGCAGGTTTATTTCAGAATCTCATCATACTGATAAACAAATTATTATGAGAACCTGAAACAAGTTCAGGTTGACGAAAATTGACTTTTTAGACCACCCCTTTGTTTTACAAAAAGAAAGTCTGCTACATACCGACCTTAAAAGTTTGATCGATAAGTCTTTTAAATTCAAAAAAACACATATCTTTGCACGCTGATTGCTTCTCCTGAGCATGTCGAAGGAACTGACAATCAATACATAAAAATCATTTAAATAATATTGGAATGTATTTAACAAAAGAAGTAAAGGCCGAGATTTTTAAAAAACACGGCGGCTCTGAGAGCAACACCGGTTCTACGGAAGGACAAATTGCTTTGTTCACACACCGTATCAACCACCTAACAGGACACCTTAAAAAGAACCACAAAGATTACAACACCGAGCGTTCTTTGGTGGCATTGGTAGGTAAAAGACGTAGTCTTTTGGATTACCTAAAGAAAAAAGATATTGAAAAATACCGTATTCTAATTAAAGAATTAGGTATCAGAAAATAAAAACAAAAAGGGGAGGCTTATGCTTCCCCTTTGTTTTAGTTGAACGTGTTTCAACAACATAAAGTCCCAGCATAAAACTGGGCAAACACAAAAAGCTACAAATAGTTTTTCATTGGTCAAGTGCTCCCAAGCACACACAACAACAACACAACCCGACCGCCCGGATGGCGGTAGACCCAATGTTTAACAACCTGGCCATATTGGTTAGGTAAGATTAATTTTATGATTCCAAAGACATTCAAAGAGGTCATAGACCTTGGTGACGGTAGAGAGATTTCTATCGAGACCGGAAAACTGGCAAAGCAGGCCCACGGCTCTGTTGTTGTCCAATCTGGCAAGTGTATGCTATTGTGTACGGTTGTCTCCAATTACAAAGCTTCTGATGTGGACTTTTTGCCACTTACCGTAGATTATCGCGAAAAATTTGCTGCTGCAGGACGTTACCCAGGCGGCTTCTTTAAAAGAGAGGCCAGACCTAGCGACGGTGAAGTATTGACCATGCGTTTGGTGGACAGGGTATTGAGACCTTTGTTCCCAAAGGATTACCACTCCGAAACACAGGTAATGATTCAGTTAATGTCGCATGACGAAGACGTTATGCCCGACGCCATGGCTGGATTGGCGGCTTCCGCTGCCATTCAACTATCGGATTTCCCGTTCGAATGTGCCATATCCGAGGTTCGTGTAGGTAGGGTGAACGGTGAATTCATCATCAACCCGACAAGAGCACAATTAAAAGAGTCCGACATCGACATGATGATTGGTGCCTCCGCAGATTCTGTGATGATGGTAGAAGGTGAAATGGATGAAATTTCCGAAGAGGAAATGGTAGAAGCCATCAAATTTGCCCACGAAGCCATTAAAGTACAATGTGCTGCACAGATAAAATTGGCAGAAGCTTTCGGCAAAAAAGAGGTTCGTGAGTACGAGTCAGAAGCTGAAGATGAAGAGCTGGAGAAAAAGGTACATGACATGGCCTACGATAAGGTGTATGAAGTGGCCAAAGCAGGTTCCTCCAAAAAAGAACGCAGCGAAGCATTTGCCGCTATCAAAGAAGAAATTAAAGCATCTTTTTCTGAAGAAGAATTGGAAGAAATCGGTGATTTGATTTCCAAGTACTACCACAAAGCCGAAAAAGAGGCTGTTAGAAACCTAACATTGGAAGAAGGGCTTCGTTTGGACGGACGTAAAACAACCGATGTTCGACCAATATGGTGCGAAATCGATTATTTGCCCTCCGTTCACGGTTCCGCCCTATTTACCCGTGGTGAAACACAGGCTTTGGCTACCGTTACTTTGGGTACGTCAAGAGAGGCCAACCAAATAGACATGCCATCTTTTGAAGGCGAAGAAACATTCTATCTGCACTATAACTTCCCTCCCTTCTCCACTGGTGAAGCACGACCAATTCGTGGTACATCCCGTAGAGAGGTAGGACACGGTAACTTGGCACAACGTGCCTTAAAAGGGATGATTCCAGAGGATTGCCCTTATACGGTCCGTGTAGTTTCAGAAGTGTTGGAATCCAACGGTTCCTCATCCATGGCAACTGTATGTTCCGGTACCATGGCCTTGATGGACGCCGGTGTTCAGTTGAAAAAACCTGTTTCTGGTATTGCCATGGGATTGATCACGGATATGGAAACTGGTAAATATGCCGTACTATCCGACATCTTGGGCGACGAAGATCACTTGGGCGATATGGACTTTAAGGTAACCGGTACCGCAGATGGTATCACGGCTTGCCAAATGGACATTAAAGTAAAAGGGCTTTCTTACGAAATATTGGTGAAAGCTTTGATGCAAGCCAAAGATGGCAGAATTCACATTTTGGGCAAACTTACCGATACTATTGCCGAGCCAAGGGAAGAGGTTAAATCCTACGCTCCAAAAATTGTTACCAGAGTTATTCCAGGTGAATTTATTGGTGCACTTATCGGTAAAGGCGGAGAAGTAATCCAAGAACTTCAAAAAACAACCAATACCACAATTGTTATTAACGAAGACCCCGATACCGAAGAAGGTATTGTGGAAATCCTTGGTACAGATCAAGATGGTATCGATGCAGTATTGGCTAAGATAGATTCATTGATGTTCAAGCCAGAGGTGGGAAGTGTTTATGAGGTAAAAGTGATCAAAATGCTGGACTTTGGCGCTGTGGTGGAATACACCGACGCACCAGGGAACGAAGTATTGCTCCACGTATCCGAATTGGCATGGGAACGCACCGAAAATGTGTCCGATGTGGTAAATATGGGCGATGTTTTTGATGTGAAATACTTCGGACTAGATCCACGAACCAGAAAGGAAAAGGTATCAAGAAAAGCCTTGTTGCCAAAACCTGAAGGATACCAAGAACGCCCCCCTCGCAATGATAGAGGTGGTGATCGTAGAGGTGGTGGTGACCGAAGAGGTGGCAACCGCGATAGAAAACCAAGAAGAGATAGAGATTAAAACTTCTTTGTTAGAATATAAAAGCCCCGAGCAATTGCTCGGGGCTTTTTTTTGGATATCCGTAATCAATCATGATGCACTGTCACTTCGAGTCTTTCGACTCCGCTCAAGATAAACTTAAGTCGAGAAGTTCTAGACTCAACGTCTTAAAAAATGAGGTCTTCCCGAAAGCTTTCGGGACGCTCGACCTGAAAACCTTATATTAATATGATTGATTGAAGAATCAGATTTTAAAAAAATGCAATCAAAATGTAACTTTTTGGTTTTTTCAACGTATAACCTAATGAGCTCCGGTTCACAAATTTAATTTGAAGGGATTTTTAGATGAGACAGTTAAAGATTACAAAACAGGTTACCAATAGGGAAACCGCGTCGTTGGACAAGTATTTGCAGGAAATTGGCAAGGTAGATCTTATTACCGCCGATGAGGAAGTGGAGTTGGCACAGCGAATAAAAGCGGGAGACCAAATAGCCTTGGAAAAATTAACCAAAGCCAACCTTAGGTTCGTGGTTTCTGTGGCGAAACAGTACCAAAACCAAGGGTTGACACTTCCGGATTTGATCAATGAAGGAAACTTGGGACTTATCAAGGCCGCACAACGTTTTGATGAAACCCGTGGATTTAAATTTATTTCTTACGCCGTTTGGTGGATTCGCCAGTCCATTCTTCAGGCATTGGCCGAGCAGTCCCGTATTGTTCGTTTGCCCTTGAACAAGATTGGTTCCATCAACAAGATCAACAAAACATTTGCTTTCTTGGAGCAAGCACACGAGCGCCCACCATCCGCAGAGGAAATTGCCAAAGAATTGGACATGACCGTGGAAGATGTGAAGCAATCCTTGAAAAACTCCGGTCGCCATGTATCCATGGACGCACCTTTGATCGATGGTGAGGACTCCAACCTTTACGATGTATTGCGCAGTGGTGAATCCCCTAACCCTGATAAGGAACTTTTGCACGATTCCCTTCGCACCGAAATTGAGCGTGCATTGGAGACCCTTACCCCTCGTGAAGCTGACGTAATCAGACTTTACTTTGGTTTGGCCGGGCAACATTCCATGACTTTGGAAGAGATTGGTGAAACTTTTGACCTGACAAGGGAAAGAGTTCGTCAAATCAAGGAAAAAGCTATTAGAAGGTTAAAGCACACTTCCAGAAGTAAGATTTTAAAGACATATTTGGGATAAAGTGTAAAAAATACGCCATAAATTACAGTTAAACTATCCTTAAATTTGATTTTTGGCAGGAAAGTTGTAATTTAGTAAGATATAACAGTTTATCATGACTGTTCGTTTTTTGATTGATGAATAAACTCCGGCTGATTACCGGAGTTTTTTTCGTTTAAGGATGGCTGTAATTGGCTAACTTTGTACTATGAACAAATCAATGATTGCCCCTTCGCTCTTGGCATCCGACTTTGCCAATCTTCAACACGAAATAGAAATGGTGAACCAAAGTGATGCCGATTGGTTCCATTTGGACGTTATGGATGGTGTTTTTGTACCCAATATTTCCTTTGGAATGCCCGTGATACAAGCTATTGCCAAACATGCAAAAAAACCATTGGACACTCACCTGATGATCGTTGACCCCGATAAGTACATCAAAACCTTTGGGGAACTGGGCGTTGATCATTTAACCGTGCACTATGAAGCATGTCCACATTTGCACAGAACGCTTCAGGCTATAAAAGCTGAAGGAATGAAGGCAGGTGTTGCCATCAATCCACATACTTCCATAAACCTATTGGAAGACACCATTCAGGATATTGATATTGTAATCGTAATGAGCGTTAACCCAGGTTTTGGAGGTCAATCCTTTATCGAGAATACCTATCAAAAAGTGGCCGACCTCAAAGAATTGATAAATCGTAAAAATGCGAATACCTTGATCGAGATTGATGGGGGCGTTAATGCAGGTAATGCCAAAAAATTGATCGATCATGGTGCGGACGTTTTGGTCGCTGGCAGTTTTGTTTTTAAAAGTGGCGACCCGACCGAGACCATTAAAAAATTAAAAGAAGAAATAGCATAATGCAGGAATTTGATGTTGTCATCATAGGAGGCGGCCCTATTGGGATCGCCTGTGGTTTGGAAGCAAAAAAACAAGGCATTTCCTATATCATTATTGAAAAAGGGCCCATTGTAAATTCGCTCTTCAACTACCCAGTGAACATGCAGTTTTTTTCCTCTTCGGAAAAGCTGGAAATTGATGAAATTCCCTTCATCAGCAAAGAAGCAAAACCCAAACGCAACGAGGCCTTGGAGTATTACCGAAGGATTGTAACATCCAACCAACTCAACATCCATCTTTTTGAAAAGGTCATCGACACCAAAAAGCAAGGAGATGTTTTTTCTGTAAAAACCGATAAAAACGAGTACCAAGCCAAAAACGTAGTGGTGGCCACAGGATTTTACGACCTCCCCAACAATATAAATGTTCCAGGTGAGGATTTGCCCAAAGTTTCCCACTATTACAAGGACCCTCACTTTTATGCCAGTCAAAAATTAGTGGTTGTTGGTGCGAGTAACTCCGCTATAGATGCCGCTTTGGAATGCTGGCGAAAAGGAGCCGAAGTAACCTTGGTGATCAGAGGCCCTGAAGTAGGCCCGCGTGTAAAATATTGGGTACGCCCCGACATCATCAACCGAATTGAGGAAGGAAGTATTACAGCTTATTACAATTCCACCGTCAAGGAAATAAAACCACATCAAATCGTTATTAATGCGCCAGAAGGCGAAGTTACTTTGGAAAACGATTTTGTACTCGCCTTAACCGGGTATAGACCAAATTTTGCTTTCTTGGAAACGTTGGGCATAGAACTGTCCGACGACCCCAAAAGACTGCCCTCCTACGACCCCGATACGATGGAAACCAATGTTGATAGCTTGTTCTTGGCAGGAGTAATCTGCGGCGGCATGGAAACCCATAAATGGTTTATCGAAAACTCGCGAGTCCACGCTCCTATTATTATGAACGCCATTAAACACAAAATGGAATTGGCAGCGGAAAACTCTTGATTTTTGATAAGATTTTAGCACTCTTTGCCGATTGTTCAATTTATATATGACTATATTTAAGGAAACCTGAAAAAGCTTTCCGATGAACACGACCACAAGTTCTGCCCAGAATATATTTAGGGTTATTTTAGGTCTTTTAATGATTATGGCAGGTGTGGGCCACCTAACTTTTCAACGCGAAGAATTCCAAGCTCAAGTTCCTAGATGGTTGCCAAGCAGTGACGCTTTTATGGGTTTTGTAGTGGTATCCTCTGGCGTTGTCGAGATTCTTTTGGGAGTGGTCATGATATTTTTAGTAAAATACAAGGTTAAAGTCGGCATTATATTGGCCATTTTCTATGTTTTGATATTCCCCGGGAACATTTCCCAATACACCAATGGCATTGATGCCTTTGGACTGGATACCGACCTTAAAAGATTTGTACGTCTGTTTTTTCAGCCTGTTTTGATACTTTGGGCCCTTTGGTCCACAGGAGCACTGAAACACCTTATAAACAAACAAAAAAAGTAGCTATGGAATTTTACAAGTTTGAAGCAGAACGTTTGGATGGCACCCCAGAGTCTATGGAAAAATACAAGGGCAAAACCATTATTGTAGTGAATACCGCCAGCAAATGCGGGTTAACCCCTCAGTATGAAGGTTTGGAAACGCTTTATAAAAATTACAAAGATCAAGGACTGGTTGTTTTGGGGTTCCCCTGCAACCAGTTTGGAAACCAAGAACCTGGCAATGCGGAAGATATACAAGAGTTTTGCCAAACAAACTACGGTGTAAGCTTTCCCATGTTTGCAAAGATTGATGTTAATGGTAGCAACGCCCATCCTATATTCAAACATCTTAAGTCTCAATTGAGCGGCTTACTGGGCGGAAAAATCAAATGGAACTTTACCAAGTTTTTAATTGACAAAACAGGGAAACCTATAAAGCGGTTTGCACCTACAACGGAACCGAATGCCATGGTAAGTTATATCAAGAAGGTTCTTTGAACAAACACTAGAACTTTAACTGAGCCTGTAAGGCACCTGTTTGTTTTAGCATAGCCCTTCCGTCCTTAAAACTTAAATAAGAGTGCCCTGCCCTTTTGTTTGCAATGCTAATGGCACATAGTATTCCCCAATGGCGGGCGACCTCTCGCCAAGCCCATAATAAAGAGTGTTTTGGATCATAAATATGGGTAGCCTCCCCTCCCGCACCATTCACCTCGATAATGCTAAAGTTTTGTCCTTCGCAAAGCTCATCGTAGGTATTGTATAGTAAATCCAATCTGCCATAGTGGAACCCTTTTATTTGGGAACATATCCCATCTATGGTCTTTAACAAACCATCATTGATTTTATGGCTGATGTCAATAAACTTGGCTCCCCGGGTATGACTACCGTAAGGCACTAAAACAAATTTATCTCCTTGATTCAAAATCTGTTGAAGCTGATCACCAAATTTTCGTTCCAAAACTTTTAATTGCAGATGGCTTCGTGGGTTCTTTTTAATAAGTTGCACCATTGTACTTGTACCATCACCAGTAATGGACAAAAATTCCTTAGAAACGACTCCAGTAATTTTACCATGCATTTCCCCAGGTTTGCGCACATAGAATATGCCCACTTCTTTTTGATAGGGAATAAATTCCTGCACCAAAAAATGGGAAGGGCTCCAATGGACATAGTTTTCGAATTCATCTTTGTTATGGATTTTTTCAACCCCGAAGGCTTTCATCCCAATGTCTGGCTTTGCAATAAATGGAAAGCTCACACCTTTTTTCAACACGTGCTCCAATGCCAACTCTGGGGTTTCGGCTTTATTAATAAAAATCGTTTTGGGAATACATTGGGCAGGAATCATATCATAGATGTCCATTTTGGATATCATGGCCATACCACCATTTTTCATACTAGGATTGGCTGCATTAAAAAAGAAGATGGAACGTGCTTTAATGGAATAATACAACCAAACGGGAAACATAGGATAATAAATCAGCCAAAAGGGCCAATATTCCCAGTGGGTGATTCTATGCCATATCAATTTAAAGGTATCCATAACCTTTAAATGGTAAGTTGAGTGGGAGAAAATGGTACCTCAAAAAGTTTATCGTTCATCAAATCCAAATGACGCATCACAATTTCCTTTTTGTCCAAAACAGCTTGGGTAACACTAAAGGTTTTTAGTCCGGAGTCCCTGTCGATGATAAATCCGTTCTCAAAATCATCATGGTTATTGGAATGAAAATCGATCACCTCTTGAGGGGTTATTTTAGAATTTGTGTCAATAAACTTCTGAAACAAGTTGCTTCTGTAATCGATCACATCATCTTTATAAAGTGTGGCCGAGGACCAAATATGGTTTTTTGTCCCATCCAACGGCCTAAAATATTTTTGGTGACCGTCCCATCTAAACTCCAACAGTTTGGTAGTGAACAATACCAAGGTAAAAGGTTCTATTTGGTACAGTTCTATTTCTTGAAGCAAATTAAAGGGATTATCGGAAGCGATCACATCCAAAAGTACCAAGCCTCGGCTTCGCACATATTTTCTGGTTGGGACATGATTTACAAAACCTCCATTGAGGAGCACAGCGACCGAACCATTCTCGTTAAGGCCAAACCAAGTACCCCCAGCTTTCACATCTTTAGGGAAAAGTATTTTTACCGAACCAATGGTTTCCTCCCTAGGCTCCAAGGCCAATGGCCTTGAGATATGTTCGTCACGGTTCGAGGTGATAATGTATCGGCTACCTGAAGAAATAAAACTTACTGTGCACATGCCTTCCTGTATTGTATGGTAGATGGCGCCACTCCAAAGGATTCTGGAATGTCTTGGTTGGAAAAGTGTTTAATTCCTACTTTAATCAATGCCTGATGGTGTATCGTGTGTTCCAAGTTGTACATAACCTCTCTAAAATAATTTGAATCGAGTCGATTCTCCTCACCATCCAGTTCGTAATTGACCTTGATTGCCTTATTTGGTTTCTCCAAATGCTTTTGGATAAAGGTCAAACGTTCCAAGGCAAGCACCAAATCCTCTTCAATCTTTAGATTGCGCTCTCTACGATCATAAGAAACATCGGCTATGTCATAACCTTTGATCAGACAAAGGTAAAGTTCAATAATATGCCTTGTGTGTTGACCTATGCTGGCGTTGGAAAGGATTTTACAAGACTGGGAATAACAATCTTTGGGCAACTCCGACAGCACTTTTTTGAACTGCTCCAAGGTTTCCAAGGAAGATTTGAACATGATGTTTAGTTATTTGGTTTCGGATTATTGATGAAATTGAGTATAAGATAGAAAGAATATTCAATTTTTTATTTTCTCCCAGTTTTTATCCGCTTTGCATTTAAGGTCTTTTGGGGATTCGTTCAGCCAAAATTGCAATGTGTTGTTTTTGCCCCGATTGTAAAATAGATAAAGTTTGCCATCCCTTATTTCATACGTTTCCGGATTTACATCAACCTTTTTCGCATTTATGGCAACCGCGTACGCACAATACCCTCCATATTGGGGTAAATACTTTACGAAATTGTCAACAAACCTTTTCTTATTGGGTAGGTTTGCAAACTTAAATTTTACGTGGTCATACGTAACCACGTATTCTTCATCCCCCTCTTTGGGCAAACCATCAAAATAAGAAACCACATCATATCCATTTACGGCATACCCTTTTTTAGTATTGTAATCTATTTTTTGCGCTTGGACCAAAGTCCCAACAATTAAAAAAAGAGTGAAAATCATTTTATTCGTATCCATCCAGTTTAAATCTTTCAGTTAAAAATTATTGTTGACATACAGCATTAGTCTTAAGCAGGCATTGTTCCTTTCAATTTTGAGTGATCAAAAGGAATAAAACAATTATAACTGTAAGATTTTTCTTTCTTAAAAATATTATCGTTTTGTCAAATAGTGGATTCGTCAATCCATATTGGGCATTCGTCAATTGGCCCAAAATAACTCAATATCTCATCCTAATTTTGACGTCATAAAAGCATAACAACCCATACTTAGAACCACAAAAAGATGGCTGTTGCGATAAAAACAATCTCCAAACTGCATACCTCCGTTAAAAAATTAGTTGGCAGTGATGGATACCTTTTACAAATCCAAAACCATCCTTTTCATAAAACACATAACCCATTATTAATCTTTAAATATTTTTTTTATGAAAATTAGAAATTTGAATTTAGCAAAAATGGCCCTTTATCTTTTCTTGGGGCTTAGTATTACATTGGTTTCTTGTTCTGGTGAGGACGGCAAGGATGGAATCAATGGTGAAATAGGGCCACAAGGGCCCGCTGGTCAAGATGGAGCGGATGGCCAAGATGGCAACGCCAATGTGGTGGTCTCTGAATGGATGCAGTTCGCCTTTGACAATAAAGAAGACGCCGACCCTCCAACTTATGGCGATATGCACTTTGAAGACGAAGACATTCCCGAGGTGGACATCAATGCCTTTTTGGAGAACGGTGGAGTAGCTCTATTCTATGTAAGAATTAGTTATGTTTCCTCCACTCAAACGGGACAATTACCATATCAACTGGGATCCCTTACATGGGAAACCTGGATGGAAACCTCTACCGATCCAGATGCTGTAAATGGATTCATTGTGCGAGCATATGCCAACGATGTAATCACCATGGAGAACACAGACACTTATATGTTAAGATATGTCTTGATACCCGCCAACGTGGCCGAAGAAACTGGAATAGCAGATAAAATGCCCGAAAGCTTTGGTGAGGCTGCCGCTTTACTAGGATTGGATTAAGTTCTTGGATGTCAGATGTTCGATGTCAGAAGTCGGAAGTTTGAAGTTCGATGTTTGAAGTTCGATGTTTGATATTTGATTCGAGCAATTAGTGAAATTCGTGTCAAAGCTGGAAGTCGGATGTCAGAAGTTTGATGCTTGAGATTTGCCTGCCTACCGTAGGCATAGATCTTGACTCTTGAACTTGAACTTGAACTTTTTAAACCAGATACCCGGCAGGTATTTTTCTCATACCATATTTTTTAACCTGTCGGGTTATTTATATAAGGCAACATAAATCCGTAAATACTATGAAAACCAAAAAAACTTTGCTAAAAAACATCTTCCTTTTCTCAATAGGAATTTGTCTATCCTTGGCATTGGGATGCTCGGGAGAAGATGGCGAAACAGGATTACAAGGACCTGCTGGAAAAGATGGTGCAGATGGGCAAGATGGACAAGATGGGAACGCCAATGTAATTGCCTCGGAGTGGATCGACATTGAATGGACCGAGAAAGTAACTGCGGAATGGGCCTACATGGATATTCCGGTGGAAGGTATAATGGAATATGTGGAAAATGGCGGCATTGCCATGATGTATTTAAAGACGGCTGACACTATAATACTTGGACTACCATTTACCAGTTCTTTTGAAGGTGGTAGTTCCTATTATTTCAGGTATGGCAAATTTTCTACTGATGATGTTATATGGGAAGGATTCCGGTTCAACATGCAAGGCCATGGTACTGCCATAAATGTGGCACAAAGCTTGGACTATGCAGTTCGTTATGTCTTGGTACCCGCTAACATGGCCCAGGCCAACGGTATGGCCAGTAAAATGCCAAAAACCTACGAGGAAACCGTCTCCCTGCTTGGAATAAGTTATTGAATTGTTGGAAGTCCGATGTTGGATATCAGAAGTCGGAAGTGGTTTCTTGTTTCAGATTTCAAGTTTTAGGTTGTTTGGGGCGTGGAATCTGGTGCTTGATGCCCGATGTCCAAAGTGTCACGTTGAGCTGTCACCCTGAGCGCAGTCGAAGGGGCAGTCGAAACGTCGGAAGTCTGGAGTTACTCAGTTATTCGGTTATTCGGTTATTGAATTGTTGGAATTTGGAATTTGATTTTTGGAATTTGGTGTTTGGTGCTTGATGCCCGATGTCCAAAGTGTCACGTTGAGCTGTCACCCTGAGCGCAGTCGAAGGGGCAGTCGAAACGTCGGAAGTTCGAACTTGGATATCGATTATTGAATTTTACATTCGAGCCAATTAGTGCAATTCGTGTCAAACCCTGTACATGAACTCGAACCTAAACAAATGAAACTATCCGTCCGGGAAATGAACAAAGGGGACATTGAAGATTTTGTTCAATACTGGTTAAATGCTTCCGATCAATATTTGTTGGATTTGGGGGTAGATTTGAAAAAAAGACCCACCAGGGAACAGATAGAAAAGCTGGTGAACGATCAAATTGGCGTGGCCATGGAAAAACGGAAAGCCTACTTTTTAACCTGGCTTTACGATAATAAATCCATTGGTTGTTCCAACCTTAACCAAATTGAATACGGAAAAAGAGCTTTTATGCATTTACACATTTGGGATTACATGAACAGAAAAAAAGGTTTTGGGGCAGCACTCATAAAAAAGTCGCTTCCTTTCTACTTCAAAAACCTGAAACTACAAGAAGTGTACTGTGAACCATACGCCCTTAACCCAGCACCAAACAAAGTAGTGGAAAAAATCGGTTTTACATTTATAAAACAATACCTGACCGTTCCCGGCGCATCAAATTTTGAACAAATGGTGAACCAATGGAAACTCACCAGAGCAGATTACGAATCAATCATGGCCAAGAATAAAAATAGGTAAACCAACTTTTACAATAAAACCTCAAAAATCGACCAACGTGGATATTATCCAAACACTGTACCATCAAATAGATAAAGAAAACCTATGGAAAAAAGAAGTTTCCCTGAAAAGAAACGAATACCTAAAGGTAAGCGGAAGTACAGACACCAACCTCTATTACATTATTGCAGGGGCCATAAAAATCTTTATTCTGGACGACTATGAAGAGCATATCATCAGATTTGGCTACGAAAAGGACTTTGTTGCTCCCCTGGACAGCTTTCTGTCTGAAAAACCGTCCGATGTATACATACAAGCCATTAGAAAATCTGAGCTGAAAGTAATTTCAAAAACCAACTTTTTCAGGTTGATCAACTGTAATGAGCGTAACAAACAAATCTGGGACACCATTATGGAACAACTTATATTACAACTATTGGAAAGGGAAAAGGACATTTTAACAGCTTCCCCGGCAAAACGCTACCAAAGGGTCTTAAAGAGAAGTCCACAACTGTTTCAGGAAATACCCAATAAGCACATTGCTTCTTATTTAAGAATGACCCCGGAAACCCTATCCAGATTGAAAAAATCTTGATCTTAATCAATAAAAGCCATTGTAACCAACTGTAGTTTGCACAAAAACTAAATACCATGAAATCAGATGAATTGATTCACGACCTTATCAAAATCACCAAGGTCAACATGAACGAAGTACAAACTTTTAAAACACTCTCGGAACAAGAGCTCAACCGCAGAAAGACAAACAATAGCTGGAGCATTTTGGAGTGCATTGAGCACTTGAACAGGTATGGTGATTTCTACATTCCGGAAATCAAAAAGAGCATACTAAATTCCAAACACCCCAAATCAGCAACATTTAAAAGTGGCTTTTTGGGGAATTACTTTGCCAACACCATAAAACCGAAAGAAAAATTGAACAAGATGAAAACCCTTAAATCGATGAATCCCATTAACAGTTCACTGGACAAATCGGTTTTGGACAGATTCATCTACCAACAAGAACAATTGTTAGAGCATTTGAACGAAGCCAACAACACAAACCTCACCAAATTAAAAACCCCGACTTCGCTATCCAAATGGATCAATCTAAGACTTGGCGACACATTGCGGTTTGTAATATTCCACAACCAACGCCATGTTCAGCAAGCTAAGCGAGTACTATAATAATCACTAACATAAAATGTCTACAAAAATGAATCTAGAAGAAACTGTTAAAAAATTTCTCCACACACTGGAAAACCGAGAAAGCTTTGAAGAGTTGATTCCTTTTTATCATCCTGATGTGGAACAAATCGAATTTCCCAACACTTTGACAAAACGCAAGGCTGTTAGAAACCTAGATGCTTTAAAAGAAGCGGGGAAAGCAGGAAAAAATGTGTTGAAGAGTGAAAAATATGAAATTGTAAAAACTCATTCCCTTGGAACAACAGTGATTATTGAAGCTGTTTGGACCGGTATACTTGCCATACCCATTGGAAAACTAGATCCAGGTTCCGAAATGAAAGCCTACTTTGCCCAATTTTATGAATTTGAAGATGGTAAAATCATCAGTCAGAGAAACTATGACTGTTTTGAACCATTCGAATAAAACAAAGATGATGAAACAGATTATTTATTATGTAGCAAGTTCCTTGGATGGTTTTATTGCCGGGAAGAATGACGATATCAGCCAATTCATCCTTCAGGGTGAAGGAGTTGAAAAGTATCAGTCCGATCTTTCTAGGTTTGAAACCGTTATTATGGGGCGAAAAACGTATGAGTTTGGTTATAAATTTGGTCTAGAACCTGGGCAAGCTGCCTATCCCAACATGGAGCACCATATTTTCTCCGAATCCATGCAATTGGAAAATCTGGCCGATAATGTACATATTGAGAAAATGTCTATTGATCGGGTAAAAGAAATAAAAGAAAACTCCAAAACGGACATTTATTTGTGCGGTGGTGGCGAATTTGCCGGTTGGCTATTGGACCATAATCTGATTGACCAACTAAAATTGAAGCTAAACCCTATTATTTTGGCTGAAGGCACCAGATTGTTTGGGAATTCCAACACGGCCTCCCGCTGGAATTTGACCAAGAGCGAAGTGTTTCATGATGGTTTGCAAATTCTCACCTACGACAAACAATAAGTGAAGTAAGAACGTTGACTCACAAAAAAAGCAGGCCAAATAGCCTGCTTTTTCTTCTTTGTGACCCAGGGAGGATTCGAACCCCCAACCCTCAGAGCCGAAATCTGATATTCTATCCAGTTGAACTACTGGGCCATTTATTGTTTATGAACTCAATTTTGCCTTGACTATGGCAGAAATAGTTTTCCCGTCGGCCTGTCCGGCCAATTCTTTGGAAACAATTCCCATTACCTTGCCCATGTCTTGCATTCCCGAAGCGCCAACAGAGTCAATGGTCATTACAACTACTTTTTCTATTTCCTCTTCGGTTAGCTGTTCTGGTAAAAACTTTTCGATAACGGCTACCTGTGCCAGTTCTGGTTCTGCCAAGTCCTCACGACCTTGCTCTTGGTAAATCGCCGCACTATCCTTGCGTTGCTTCACCAATTTTTGAACCAGTTTAATTTCGTCTTCCTCGGACAATTCAGCACCACCACCCTTATCGGTCTTTGCCAACAAAATAGCAGACTTAACTGCTCGCAATGATTCCAAGGCAACGGTATCTTTTGCCTTCATTGCGGCCTTCATTTCTGTCATCACCTTTTCTTGCAAACCCATGTGTTCTGATTTAGTTCGCGAAGATAAAAAATAAACCCGTAAGTTTCGCTACTTCCGGGTTTATGCTTTCCATTAAAAATGGACATTAATTTAAACACTACTAATCAACATTATCGTGCAAAAAAGAGTTGTTGGAACGCAACTGCAAATCATCGTTGCTATCCTCGCCCAAAGAGGTTCTTGATACCTTTTGCTCTTTTGGAACATCGTTTAGGTCCACTCCCTGACGTTTATAGGCCGGCTCTTTTTCAATATCGTCTATACTGCTCCTATTGTTCTGGAACTTGTAGTTGAAGTTTTTCAACTTTCTTCTACGCTCATCGGCACGATCCTTTAAAATATCGCTGATGGAACTGTTCATTGGGTCTAGATTATTGATGGTCTCTTCGTTTTGTCCAGAACCTTCACTTTTTCCTTCAGCCTTCTTTATGGTCTTCTTCTCAAAAACCAGTTCGTTCTCCACCAGTTTTGGCTCATGGGTTTCCGCTTTGGATTTGGCCCCCGTCAACTTGTTTTCCAACTCCATGTACTCTTGCAAGTCGTATCGGGTCTCACCTTCTTTTTTATATTCCAAAACGGGCTTAACTTCCACATAATCGTTCACTTCCACATCCCCTACACCATCATCCAAGTTAAAGGTTACCGTGTGCTCTTTGTCATCCTCTTCCTCTTCAGGCTGAGTGTTCAATGGCATATCAAAGCTTAAGGTGAACTGGTCCTCATTACTCTTTGAAGATACTTCTTCAGCATCTACAACATCAATATTGTTGATTACATTTTTAGCTTCAATGATCACAAAGTCATCCTCTACAGGTTCGGCAACCACTTCTTCGTAGAACACATTGAAATTTCGGATATAGTTGGTCGTTGGGATCAATTCTGGATTCTTGACCTCCATTTTTTGGGAGGCGTCTTCTTTTTCATCCTCCATCTCCAATGTATGTTTCACTACCGCTGGTTCTGGTTCAGGTGTTGGTTCTGGTTCAGAAACCGGTGTTTTTTCAACTTTAACTTCCTGTACCGATGTAGCTTCAGGAGTTAAATCTTGTTCTGCTGTTTGCTCATCTTCCAAGGTGTAAAATACCTTTTTGGACTCCGTATTTACAATGTTATCCTGCTGATCCACATTAAAACCTGTGGCAATCACCGTTACAGCAATGGCTTCACCTAGGTTTTCATCTTCACCTACACCCATAATGATGTTGGCTCCATGACCGGCCTCAATCTGGATATGATCGTTGATTTCTCCGATTTCATCAATGGTAATCTCTTGGGAACCGGAAACAATGAGCAACAATACGTTTTTGGCTCCGTTAATTTTGTTATCGTTCAACAATGGTGAATCCAGTGCCTTCATAATAGCTTCGGTAGCCCTTGCCGAGCCTGAAGCTGCCGCAGACCCCATAATGGCCGTTCCACTATTGGAAAGTACCGTCTTGGCATCCCTAAGGTCAATATTTTGTGTGTAGTGGTGAGTAATTACCTCTGCGATACCTCTTGCCGCAGTGGCCAATACCTCATCCGCCTTAGAAAAACCGGCCTTAAACCCAAGATTACCGTATACTTCTCTAAGTTTGTTGTTGTTGATAACAATTAATGAATCTACGTTGGCGCGCAGTTTCTCAATCCCAATCTGGGCTTGTTTGTTACGCATGGCACCTTCAAACTGGAACGGCATGGTAACAATACCGACCGTAAGAACATCCATTTCCTTGGCGATCTTAGCAATAACAGGGGCTGCTCCAGTACCGGTTCCTCCACCCATTCCTGCGGTAATAAATGCCATTTTGGTATTGTTATCCAGCATACCCTTTAAATCCTCCATGCTTTCCAAAGCTGCCTGCTCTCCAACCTCGGGGTTGGCTCCAGCACCCAATCCTTCGGTTAAGGTTACTCCCAATTGAATTTTGTTGGATACTGAGCTGTTCTGCAAAGCCTGCGCATCGGTGTTGCAGATTACAAAATCCACTCCATTGATACCGGCCTGAAACATGTGATTGATAGCGTTGCTTCCGCCGCCGCCTACTCCTATAACTTTAATTACGTTGCTTTTGTTCTTGGGCAAATCAAAAGCTATATTGTCAAATTCAGTGTTCTTACTCATGACAGTTGTGTTTCTCTTATGAGGTTATTATTCTGCATTGTCCAAAAAGTCCTTCAACTTTTCTGACCATTTGTCAAAAATGGATTTTCTCTCCGTATGCGAAGCCACATTTGTTTTGGCTCCCATATCGTGTTCTTGGCCTACCAAAACCTCATCTTCGTGCATCTCTTCTTGATCCACTACGTGGTTTTTCTTTTTGGCCTCCAAGGAATTCATCAGCAATCCAACAGCAGTTGCGTATAATGGACTGGCAACTTCCTCATCGGAATCGCCCGCAAGGTGCTCATTGGGGTAACCGATTCTTGTATCCATACCGGTAATGTATTCCACCAACTGCTTTAAATGCTTCAGTTGGCTTCCCCCACCGGTAAGGACAATTCCTGCGATCAATTTTTTCTTCTGTTCCTCGTGCCCATAGTTCTTTATCTCCACATAAACCTGCTCCACAATCTCCACCACACGGGCATGAATAATCTTGGAAAGGTTTTTTAAGGTGATTTCTTTGGGTTCACGACCTCTTAAACCTGGAATTGAGACAATTTCGTTTTCCTTGTTCTCTCCCGGCCAAGCGGAACCAAACTTTATCTTCAAGAGTTCGGCCTGTTTCTCGATGATGGAGCAACCTTCTTTAATATCTTCGGTAATCACATTGCCCCCAAATGGAATAACGGAGGTATGACGGATGATACCATCCTTGAAAATGGCAAGATCCGTGGTACCACCACCTATATCGATCAAAGCAACACCGGCTTCTTTTTCTTCTTGACTTAAAACTGCATCTGCGGAGGCTAGGGGTTCCAAAGTGATGTTTCCTAAATCCAATCCGGCACTTTTGATGCACCTTCCAATATTTTTTATGGATGACACTTGCCCTACCACTACATGAAAGTTGGCTTCCAATCGACCGCCGTACATACCCACGGGTTCCTTGATCTCGGACTGCCCGTCCACTTTGTACTCTTGCGGTAACACATGGATAATTTCCTCACCGGGAAGCATTACCAATTTGTACACTTGGTTGCACAGCTTATCCAAGTCATCGTTATCTATTACTTCTTCGGAATTGGGTCGGGTTATGTAATCGCTGTGGTGCAGGCTTCGAATATGCTGACCCGCAATACCCACCACTACAGAACCGATTTTTAGGCCTGAATTCAACTCGGCTTGTTCCACCGCCTGTTGAATGGACGAAATGGTCTGTGTGATATTGTTGACCACCCCACGGTGAACACCCAAACTTTTAGATCGTCCGGTGCCCAAAACCTCTATCTTTCCATACTCATTTTCCCTACCGATGATAGCTACTATCTTGGTAGTTCCAATATCCAACCCAACTGAATAATTACCTTGTTCCATAATTTAAATTTTGGTGCAAACCACTTGATTGTTGAATTCCAAACTTACTGTTGCATAATCTTCCAAGGAGTTGTCCTTGGCCGCCTTTGCATAAAAGGCCATAAAATTTTTGAACTTTTTGTTCAAATTGTCTACTCCGCCCAAATTCACTACAAAGTTTTCCATGCGGAATTTGAGCTGATATTTTCCTTCGTCTTCAATATGAATCCCAATGACATTCTTTCTCAAGAAATCATCATTGTTGATATAGTCCAAAATCACATAGGCATCCTCAAGGGTCTTCCCCGTAATTTTACCTGTAATTATCGGGACCCTTGCCGAATGATGTTTGGATAAAGGCATACGCTCACCCAAATCATCCAAATAAAATTTGGAGACACCCTCTATTCTTCCAATTGGTTTGCGCTGGACAATCTTGGATACAAGCTCCCCATTTACAGTAAGATAGACCTGGGCGTTTTTGACCATATCGTTGGATAGTATAACCTCCTCTATTGTATTCAAAACTAACTGTTCTTTGGGCCTATTCTTGAGGGGTCCATAATTTTGTATTAACAATTTATTAACCGCATCCTCAGTCAAATACAAATTGTTGTCCCCTATAAATTTAACCGAGACATTATTGACCATTCGTTTTTGGTTTCTCTGATCGGCAAAACCGTAAAGCGCAACTACGCCAACCGACAAAAATGCCAATTTTATGTAATCCCAATTAATGCGCATAACTCAATTCTTTTTTAATTTTAGGCACTTCCAGTCCAATATCCCCTGCACCAAGAGCAACCAGCACTCCTGATTTGCAGTTCTTTACCTCTTCCAACAATGCTGATTTTGAAATCAGCTTTTTATTGGGGTTCTCTATTTTTTCCAATAACCATTGAGAAGTGACTCCCTCAATCGGTTCTTCCCGTGCCGGGTAAATATCCAGCAGGATGACTTCATCAAAGTCTGAAAGACTCGCTGCAAAATCATCCACAAAATCCTTTGTTCTTGAAAAAAGGTGTGGTTGAAAGATAACAGTCACCCTCTCTCCTGCATGCATTTCCCGTATAGCTTGATGCACCGCACTGATCTCTGTTGGATGATGGGCGTAATCATCGATAAACACAAAGTCTTTTTCTTTTATCTGGTACGAGAACCTACGCTGAACACCTTTAAAACTCCCCAAAGCTTTGGCAAGTCGTTTTGGCGAACAGCCAGTTTGTACCGCCATCGCAAAAGCAGCTAATCCATTGAGTAAATTGTGCCTTCCGGGCTTATTGAACTTTACGTTCTTGATTACCTCCGATGGTGTTATTAGGTCAAATATGTAGGCTCCGTGTTCAATTTCAATATTTTCTATGCAGTAATCAGCGCCATCTTCAATGCCAAAGGTGATGCCTTCCAAAGGAAGACCTTTGCGCACGAACAATTTTCCATTGGGCTTGATCTTGCCCACAAATTCCCTGAAGGAGTGTTCCAATTCTTCTTTGGTTCCGTAAATATCCAGGTGATCGGCATCCATGGATGTTACACAAGCCACAGTTGGGGTCAAACGAAGGAATGAGCGATCAAATTCATCAGCCTCTACTACCGAATATTCGGTGCCGTCCAACACAAAATTACTGTTGAAGTCCTCCGAAATCCCGCCCAGGAAAGCAGTCAACGGCAACCCACATTCTTTGAGCAGATGTGCCAAAATACAGGTAGTGGTGGTTTTACCGTGTGTACCCGCAACGGCCAAGCAAAATGAATCTTTGGTAATGATTCCCAATACCTCGGAACGTTTTTTTAAATTGAATCCTTGGTTTTTGTAAAATTGAAACTCCGAATGCGTAGATGGTACGGCTGGCGTGTACACCACCAAAGTGTTCGGATGTTTGAAAGTGTCCGAAATCAAATCGACATTGTCTTCAAAATGGACCGAAATACCTTTTTCCATCAATCCATCGGTAATGGGTGTCGGGGTTCGATCGTATCCAGCAACCTCCTTGCCCACAAATTTGAAATAGCGTGCCAGGGCGGACATACCTATGCCTCCTATGCCAATAAAATAAACGCTATGTATATCTTTCAAATTCACTTCAACAATTTTTCAATTTCATCCACAATATGTTCCGTGGCCTTGGGCATGGCCATTTTTTTAATGTTTTCTCCCAGTTTATCCTGAGCCTCTTTCGAATCCATTAAACCCGAAAAGCTTTTTTCAAATTCGGTATCCAGCTCGTTTTCCCGTAACATAATGGCTGCATCCTTGGCCACCAAGGCTTTGGCATTTTGGGTTTGATGATCTTCTGCCACGTTGGGCGACGGGATAAAAATCACCGACTTGCCCACCAAACAGAGTTCTGAAACCGAACCGGCGCCTGCTCTGGATATAATCACATCTGCTGCCGCGTATGCCAAATCCATTCGGTTTACAAAAGCCAATACCTTTACGGACCCCGAATCGTATTTCTTATACTCTTCGTGATAGAGCTTACCACATTGCCAAAGGACTTGCAATCCTTGTTCTGCAAAAAAATCGAGCTCTTTTTCAATCAATTGATTGATTCTTCGAGCCCCAAGGCTACCCCCCAAAACAAGAACTGTTTTTTTGTTTCCATCTAGTCCAAAAAAGTTGCTCGCTTCTTGCTTGTTTTCTTTTACATCCACCAAATCGGTTCGGATGGGGTTTCCGGTTTTTACAATCTTTTCCTTTGGAAAAAAGCGTTCCATTCCATCGTATGCCACACAAATTTTCTCCGCTTTTCCCGCCAATAGTTTGTTCGTGATGCCCGCAAAGGAATTCTGTTCTTGCAGCACACAGGGAACGCCCAAGCTTTCGGCCATTCGCAACAATGGTCCGCTCGCAAAACCTCCTGTGCCAATGGCGACATGAGGCTTAAAATGTTTCACTATTTTGCGTGCTTCTAACAAACTACTTATCAGTTTAAATGGAAACATGAGATTTTTCAATGTCAGTTTCCGTTGTATTCCACTTATCCACAAGCCCTTGATTTCAAATCCAGCTTGCGGCACTTTTTCCATTTCCATTTTATCTTTGGCTCCAACGAACAAAAATTCTGCATCAGGATATCTTTTCTTCAGCTCGTTCGCAATGGCCACGGCAGGATAAATATGTCCTCCCGTTCCTCCTCCAGAAAGTATAAACCTATATCTGTCCACTTAATACTTCTAAAGGATTCGTTTCATCTATTCCGTGGGATTCCTCCTCCAAATTTTCTTTTCTATTGCTCGCACTCAGTACGATTCCAATAGCCATACAGGTCATCCAAATCGAGGTTCCTCCCATACTGATCAAAGGCAGCGGCTGCCCCGTAACCGGAAACAACTGTACCACTACCGCCATATTGATGAAAGCTTGGAACACGATCGGCAATCCCACGCCTATCACCAATAATTTTGAAAAAACCGTTTTGGACGAGTGTGCCACGACCACAATCCGAAATAACAGTAACAGATAGAAAAACAACAATGCTCCTCCTCCCAACAAACCATATTCTTCTATGATAATGGCAAAAATGAAATCCGACGTACTTTGGGACAGCATGTTCTTCATCACACTCTTTCCTGCTCCCTTGCCTACCACTCCACCTTCGGCAACGGCGATCTGCGCCAAGGTCAACTGGTGCAAATCATCTTTATCCGCTTGCTCTGGGTGAATAAAGGTTTCTATCCGTGATTTCCATGTCCCCGCCCTGTCCGGCAACACCTCGGGGGCCTTGAAGAGCACAAACAGAAACATGCCTGCAAATACAATTCCTGTTGCCACCATGGCGAACAAATATTTTAAAGGGTATCCCCCCAAAAAACACAGCACCAACACCATAAAACAAATGATGGCGGCAGTTGAAAAGTTTTCGGGCAAAATCAACAGAACTACAAGGGCAACAGGTAACCAAAGTGGCAAAATACTTTCCTTGAACGTGATTTTTGTATCCTTGATCTTCGTGAGATATCTGGCAATCCAAATCATCAAGACCACAGCTGCCAAAGTTGATGTTTGGAAGTTTACCCCAACCAAAGGAATTTTAATCCAACGGTTTGCGGTCACTCCACCAATACGTGTTTCTACGGTCAGTGTGTAAATCAACAGCAATATCACAATGGGCATGGCAATTATGGACAGCCCTTTAAAATAATGTGTAGGTATCTTGTGCACGGCATAAATAATACCGAAGCCCAAGAACAAGAGCACAGCATGTTTTACCAAATGGCCCAAAGTGGTCCCATCATCATTCACGTAGACCAAATTGGTACTGGCACTGTATACTGGCAAAAATGAGAAAAGGGCCAAGAGGGCCACTACGCCCCAAATAGCTTTATCACCTTTCAGATTTTTGAATATTGCCAACACGTTTTACAAATTTTTTATTGCGTTTTTAAATTGATCTCCCCTATCCTCATAACTTTTAAAAAGGTCAAAACTGGCACAGGCGGGCGACAACAAAACGGCGTCTCCCCGCTCGGCAATCTTATAGGCCACTTTTACAGCTTCTTCCATGGAATAGGTCTCGACCATAAGGTTGATGACGTTTCCGAAAGCATCCTTCAACTTGGAATTATCCGCTCCCAAGCAAATAATGGCTTTTACCTTTTCCCTTACCAATGGCATCAACTCGGAATAATCATTTCCTTTATCCACCCCTCCTGCAATCCAAACAATGGGCTTTTTAATGCCATCCAAAGCATAAAAAGTGGCATTTACGTTGGTTGCCTTAGAGTCGTTGATGTATTCCACATGGTTGATCTTCAATACATTTTCCAATCTGTGGGGTACCCCCTGAAAAGATTGGATACTCTGGCGGATTGTCTCTTTTCTGACCTTAACCAGCATGGCTGCCATACTAGCTGCCATTGTGTTCTTTACGTTGTGCTGCCCTTTTAAGGCCAAAATATCTTCACTCATTTCCAAGGTTTTATGTTCTAATTTTATTTTTATCGTTTTGTTTTCCAGCCAAGCCCCTTCTTCCAGTTTTCTTTTTACAGAAAAAGGAATTAATTTGGATTGAACAGGATGTTTTTTTAACCAATCCCCGATTACTTCATCATCGGCATCATAAATCAGGTAATCGTTTTCATCTTGATTTATGGCTATTCTGAATTTGGATGCGATATAATTCTCAAACTTGTAATCATATCTATCCAAATGATCTGGTGTTATGTTGGTAATCACAGCGATATGTGGTTTAAAATCCACAATACCATCTAACTGAAAGCTGCTTATTTCCAACACATAGTGATCAAAATCTTGCTCTGCCACCATTTTAGCATAGCTATCACCAATGTTTCCTGCCATTCCGACGTTCAAGTCACCACCTTTTAAAAGATGGTTCGTTAACATCGTGGTCGTTGTTTTTCCGTTGCTTCCCGTGATTCCGATTAGGGTGGCATCTGTATATTTTGATGCAAACTCTATTTCCGAAATCACCGAAACACCCTTTTCCACAAGTTTTTTTACCAATGGAACCGTATCCGGAATCCCAGGACTCTTCATCACTAGGTCAGCATTCAGAATTTTAGCTTCGGTATGCTCGCCAGACTCCCATTCAATCTCAAAATGTTCAAGAACTTTTTTGTATTCTTCTTTTATGTCGCCCTTGTCCGAAACAAAGACTTCAAATCCTTTTTGTTCCCCCAAAATGGCGGTTCCAACGCCACTTTCTCCTCCTCCGAGTATCACCAATCGACCCATTTATCGAATCTTTAGAGTGACAATACTGATGATTGCCAGCATAATTCCAATAATCCAAAAACGGGTCACTATTTTGCTCTCGTGATACGATTTTTTCTGATAGTGATGATGTAGGGGTGCCATCAAAAATATCCGCTTTCCTTCCCCATATTTCTTCTTCGTGTGCTTAAAATAGCCCACCTGCAACATTACGGACAGCGATTCCGCAAAGAAGATTCCGCATAGAATGGGAATCAACAATTCTTTCCTTACGATAATGGCAATAACTGCAATAACACCACCAATGGTCAAACTACCGGTATCTCCCATAAATACTTGGGCCGGGTAAGTGTTGTACCATAAAAAACCGACCAGGGCACCAGCAAAGGCAGCTATAAAAACAACCAGCTCACCCACACGCGGCAAATAGAAAATGTCCAAATAGTCGGAAAACTGGATATTGCCCGAGACCCATGCAAAAATTCCCAAAGTCAGCACTATTATGGCCGACGACCCAGCTGCAAGACCATCAATTCCATCTGTAAGATTGGCCCCGTTGGAAACTGCGGTCACAATCAAAATCACCACAGGTATAAAAATGAGCCATGCATAATCTTCGGCCCCGTCACCAATCCATGAGATAAAATCTGCGTAATCCAGTTCGTTGTCCTTAAAAAAGGGAACATTGGTACGTACCGCTTTGGTCTCATCGCCAAATACTCTTTCTACTTTAAAATTTTCGGTTATGGTGGTCGAATCCTTTTCTTTAATGGTGACCGCTGGGTGAAAATAGAGTGTCAATCCAACAATCAAACCCAATCCAACTTGCCCCATCACTTTAAACCTTCCCTTTAAACCTTGCTTATCTTTTTTAAAGGTTTTGATGTAGTCGTCTATAAATCCGATGATACCCATCCATATTGTGGTCACAATCAACAGGATGACATAAATATTTTTGATATCAGCGAACAAAATCACCGGTAATAAGGTGGATATTATAATGATAAGTCCTCCCATGGTAGGTGTTCCCGCTTTTTGCTTCTGTCCTTCCAAACCAAGGTCGCGGATGCTTTCCCCAATCTGCTTTTTCTGAAGGAACAATATGATTCGCTTTCCGTAGACCATGGCAATCAATAGAGATAACAATACGGACATGGCAGCCCTGAACGTAAGGAACTGAAAAAGTCCCGCGCCCGGCAGTTGGTATTGTTTCTCTAAAAATTCGAACAAGTAGTATAACATATTTTAGACGTTAGATATTAGAATCTAGACGTTAGACTTTTTCTTTGAATTTTCTATTTCAATTTATTTGCCCAAACTGGACAAAGCTTCTTTCACTTCTTTAAAATCATCGAAATCTACCCGGACCCCGTTGGTTTCCTGATAGGTCTCGTGGCCTTTTCCCGCCACTAGGATTATATCGTTGGCCAATGCCAGTTTACATGCTGTTTTTATGGCCTGCTTCCTGTTTTCAATAGACAGCACCTTTCTTGTGTTCTGGGGTTCTACTCCAGCTTCCATTTCTTCAATTATGACAGTAGGTGATTCCGTCCTGGGATTATCGGATGTGAAAATGACCTGATTGCTCATTTCTGAAGCGATATGTCCCATAACCGGACGCTTAGACTTGTCACGGTCACCACCACACCCCACTACGGTGATGACGTTTTCATTTCCAGTCCTCAATGCATTGATTGTAATCAATACATTTTTTAGTGCGTCCGGAGTATGGGCATAATCAACAATAGCCGTTATCTTACCTTTTGATATGTAATATTGGAACCTGCCATCCACATTATCCAGTTCGCTCATCAACCTAAGGGTCTCCATCTTTTCGAGCCCTAAAATGTCGGCCGCGGCATATATGGCAAGTAAGTTGTACGCATTAAAGTCCCCAATGAGTTTGGACCACAATTCGTTATCATCTACCTTTAATAGTTGACCGTTGAACTGCTTTTCCAAAATCTGCCCCCTGTAATTGGCAAAGGATTTTAAGGCATAGGTATATTTTTTGGCTTTGGTGTTCTGTAACATCACCAAGCCGTTTTTATCATCGATATTGACCAAGGCAAATGCAGTTTTTGGCAAACCATCGAACAATTTCTTCTTGGTGTCCCTGTAGTCCGCAAATGTTTTATGGTAATCCAGATGGTCGTGGGACAAATTGGTGAAGATGGCACCTTCAAAATAAAGACCTTCTGCCCTTTTTTGATGAATTCCATGGGAACTCACTTCCATAAAACAGAACTCCACACCTGCTGCATTCATCTTGGACAAATAATCGTTGATGGTGAGCACATCGGGAGTCGTATGGCTTGTTTTGTATTCTTTCTCATCCACCAATACTTTAATGGTAGAAATCAAGCCTACCTTAAAACCTGCTTTTTTAAACAGATGGTACAAAAGTGTGGTCACGGTGGTCTTACCATTGGTGCCCGTGACCCCGACCAATTTTAGATTCTTGGATGGGTTATCATAAAAATTGGAAGCAATAATAGCCAGAGCGCTGTTGCAATTGACCACCTGCAAATAGGTAACTCCATTGACCATCAGCTCAGGAAGTTCTTCGCACACTATGGCTCTTGCCCCGGAATCTACGGCCTTTTGAATGTATTTGTGTCCATCGGTAACGGTACCACGAACGGCAACAAACACATCGTCCATCTCCACTTTTCTGGAATCGAAATGAACATTGTTCACCATCACATTGGTATCTCCGCTCACCGCGGAAAGGCTTACACCATATAATATGTCCTTCAATAACTTCATGAAAGTTGCAATACTATTTTCTTGACCTGTTTTATATTGGTCCCTTGGTTTACCGACTGATTCTTCACTTTTCCATTGCCGTGCACTTCTACTTCAATTCCCAGATTTTCCAATAGGGAAACGGCATCCATACCGCTCATGCCCTTTACGTTGGGCACGGTATTGTATTTTTTTTGAACTTGTGCATAGTATTGTTGGTACTGTTTCTCCAAGTCCTTATCTTCAATAGTTTTGATGTCCACTTCATCCACCATAGGTGAAATAGCATGAATTTTTTGTGCCATGGATTTGAATACCGGACCGGAAACATCGGCTCCGTAATATCCTTCTTCCTTATCAGGTTCATGAATCACCACGATGCACGAATATTTTGGATTGTCTGCTGGAAAGTACCCTGCAAATGATGAGATATATGCCAACTTATCGGGATTCTTTTCCACATAGTTCTTTTGTGTGGTACCCGTCTTTCCTGCCATGGAAAAGTTTTTGGAATACATCCTGTGTCCAGTTCCATAATCTTTCTCAACTACATCCTTTAATAATTGTTGCGCCTTTTTTACGGTTTCTTTGGAACAGATGGAAGAGTTCAACACTTCCTTATCGAATCGCTTCAACACCTTGTTGCCTTCACGCACTTCTTGGATCAAACGGGGTTTTACATACTCGCCATCATTGGCAATGGCATTGTAGAAAGCCAAGGTCTGAATCGGAGTCAACGACACTTCGTAACCGTGCGACATCCAACCTAGGGAAATTCCCGACCAACCTTTGTCACCGGGGTAACGGATTACCGGGTCGCCCTCACCTATAATCGGTAAATCCAATTTTTTATGAAGTCCCATGTTCATGAGACGGTTCACGAATTTTTCTGGTTGCTCCTTGTAATTTTTATTGATGATTCTAGCAAAAGCCGTGTTTGATGATACCGCAAAAGCTTTGGATAAAGTAATCTTTCCGTACCCTCCCCATTTTGTATCCTTTACAACCCCATCATAAATCCGGTATCTCCCTTTTTCGGTGTCAATCACAGTGCTGGTATCGACCACTTTATCTTCCAGAGCGGCCACTAAGGACATCAATTTAAAAGTGGAACCTGGTTCATGGGATTCACCCACGGCATAGTTTAATTTCTCGTAATATTTGCCCTCGGACGTCCTTCCCAGATTGGAAATGGCCTTAATCTCACCGGTTTTGGTTTCCATCACCACCACACATCCATGATCGGCCTTGTATTTTTCCAATTGCCTCAACAATTCATGGTGGGCTATATCTTGAATATTGATGTCGATGGTCGAAACCACGTCCAACCCATCTTGGGGCTCAACAATATTATCCAAACCAACAGGCTTCCATTGTCCCTTGGCTATTTTTTGCTTTAATCGCTTTCCTTCCTTACCGCGCAAATAGGATTCTCCAAAAGCACCATCCAATCCAACTCTAGTATAGTATCCGTTTTCGTCCACGCGCTCGTAACCAATGCTTCTTGCAGCCATTTTACCCAATGGGTATTCACGAACCACTCGATGGGTTTCGATAAATCCACCCTTGTATGGCCCAAGGTTGAACAATGGAAACTGCTTGATGCGTACATAGTCCAGATACCCTACATTGCGGGCTACCAATTTGTAACGATTACCGTTCGCCCTCGCCTTTCGGAACAACTGTCTGTAGTAAGAAGATGGCCTATTGAAGAGTACGCCCAAGGAATCCGACAAGGCGGCCACATTATCCTGAAAGTTTTCTTGTGAAACAGTCTGGGCGTCAAACCTGATTTCATATTTAGGTACGGATGCAGCCAATAAACTACCATCCTCTGAATAAAGATTGCCACGATTGGGCTCAATGGTAAACATCTTCTCGGTTTGGCTCAAGGCCAACTCCTTGTATTTTTCGCCTTCCACCATTTGAATATCCACCAACTTCACCACAACGGCAATGGCCAACACAAGTAGCCCCCCAGCAACGAGGTACAGTCTGTTCATGATATTTTTTTCGGTAATGGCCACTATTCCGCTGATTTAACTTTTATTTTTCTTGGAGGGTTTTCCGATGGCACCAATCCTTTTTCAGCCACCACCTCCCGTAAGGTTGATTCCAATTTAAGTTGCTGCACACTGGACCGGGCTTCAAAAAACTCACTCTTAAGTTTTCGCACTTCCTCGTTCAACTCCGCAATCTCCAATACTTTTCTATCGGCATTATGGCTGCTGGAAATCATTAAAGCCGCCAAGAAAGAGGCAAACAATAAAAACATCCAGTTTTTGGGAGCGTCACCGCTTATCAAAAACCTTCCTTTTAATATGTCCAGTAATCCTTTTCTCATTTTGTGTTCCTTTTGTCATTCCCGTGCAGACGGGAATCCATCCACACTCCATCTTTCGACTGGCCCTTCGTCTGCGCTCAGGGTGACAGCTCAAGATGACATTTCAACCTCCTCTTTATATTTTTTCCGCAATGCGGAGCTTTGCACTTCTTGCTCTATTGTTATTGGCTATTTCTTCTGCTGATGGCGTAATCAACTTCCCAACTTTTTTTAAAGGAACATTGATGTTCCCATAAAAATCCTTCTCCGGTTCGCCGTCGAACTTCCCTGCACGGATAAAGCGCTTTGCCAATCTATCTTCCAAGGAATGGTAACTGATCAAACTCAACCTACCCCCTTTGTTCAACATCTCCGGCACTTGTTCCAAAAATTCTTTGAGCACGGCTATTTCTTGGTTTACCTCTATCCTGATAGCCTGATAGATTTGAGCCAAGATTTTGTTCTCTTTCATTTTTGGCAAAAACCTACTCAAAACCTTTTTCAAATCATCAGTTGTTTTGATGGGCTCATCAGACCGTGCCAAAACAATGGTCTTGGCCATGGCATTTGTATTTCGCAGCTCGCCATACTGAAAAAGTACCGACGCTAAATCTTCTTGGGAATAGGTGTTCACCACCTGAAAGGCCGTCAATTGATTGCTTCTGTCCATTCGCATGTCCAAATCTGCATTGAACCGAATGGAGAAACCGCGGTCAGCCTCATCGAACTGATGGGAGGAAACCCCAAAATCCGCCAAGATTCCATCAACTTTCCGAATTCCATAGAACTTTAAATATTGTTTGAGGTAGCGAAAGTTTTGGTTGATCAATTGAAACCTATCATCATCCAATGCATTTTGCAGGGCATCCTCATCTTGATCAAACGCGAACAACTTTCCACCATCACCCAATCTTTTCAAAATTTCTCTGGAGTGTCCGCCGCCGCCAAAGGTGACATCCACATACACCCCATTTTCCTTTATGTTCAATCCGTCCACTGACTCCTTCAGCAACACCGGATTGTGGTATGCACTACTCATCGTCGTCAAAAATCTCCTCGGCCAGATCGGCATAATCTTTCTCGCCTTCCGCCAAGACCTTCTCGTACATATCCTTGTTCCAAATCTCGATTTTATCAAAAACCGCATTCAAAACCACTTCTTTCTCAATTCCAGCGAACTCCACCAAGTTTTTTGGAATCTGCAATCTTCCGGAATCCCCATCAATGCTCACTTCCTTCATACCTGCCACAAAGTTTCTCACGAAAGCATCGTACTTTCGGTTGATTTTGCTTTTCTTCATGACTTTCTGCATGAGGACATCGAACTCTTGCTTGGGGTACAATTCCAAACATTGCTGAAAAACCGATCTTTTAATAACAAACCCTTCCTTTAAAACAGGCAACAACTGATTTTTCAAAGAAATAGGTAACAATACCCTTCCTTTGGAATCAGCTTTACAATCATGTTGTCCTATGATATGGGTCACTAGAAATCAATTGGTTACTTAATACAACTCAAATATATAGATTTTATTTCCACATTTCTCCACTAAACACCACTTTTGTTAATAAATTATCCACTTTTCGATGAAAAACTCCTGATTCGACCCTGAATCAATCTTGGGATCGGCAAACTCATTCGAGAATAGAATTGGCTCGATTAAAAAACTTATCGCAGTTCTGATTAAAACCTAAAATCTTTGTGATATGAAATTCCTATATTTGCGCCTCTTACTACCAACTAACTATAGATGGAAGAGCATTTAATCGAGGATGGCAAGTACCGATATATAGAAAAGGGAGAAGGGACTCCCATGATTATATTGCACGGTTTGATGGGAGGTTTGAGCAACTTCCAGGGCGTATCCGAATATTTCCCGCCTAAAGGATATCAGGTGCTTATTCCCGAGCTGCCTATTTACGATATGCCGCTCCTAAAAACCACGGTAAAGAACTTTGCTACATTTTTGGAAGGGTTTATTGAGCACAAAGGATTGAAGGATGTAATTTTGCTGGGCAATTCCCTTGGTGGACATATTGGGCTATTGCACACCAAAATGTTCCCGGAAATGGTCAAAGCTCTGGTTATTACAGGTAGTTCTGGACTTTACGAGAGTGCCATGGGTGATGGATACCCTAAACGCGGCGACTACGAGTTCATTAAAAAGAAGGCCGAGGACGTATTTTACGACCCCAAAGTGGCCACCAAGGAAATTGTGGACGAGGTTTTTGCCACAGTAAATAATCGAATGAAGTTGGTAAAGACATTGGCCATTGCTAAAAGTGCCATCCGACACAACATGTCCAAAGATCTACCCCACATGAACACGCCAACTTGTATTATTTGGGGAGAAAATGATACGGTGACACCACCAAATGTAGCCAAAGAATTCCATGAACTGTTACCCGATTCCGACCTGTATTGGATAGAAAAATGTGGCCATGCCCCCATGATGGAACACCCCAACGATTTTAACCACATTCTGGAAGCTTGGCTGAAAAAGCGTAACTTCTAGGCATGAAAATTACCTCTGCAGAATTTGTAATGAGCAACTCCAATGTTGCCAAATGCCCCAACGAGCCTTTACCGGAATACGCCTTTATCGGCAGGTCCAATGTAGGGAAGTCTTCGTTGATCAATATGTTGGTGGAGCGCAAAGCGTTGGCCAAAACATCGGGTCGACCAGGTAAAACACAGCTCATCAATCATTTTAAGATCAATAACAATTGGTTTTTGGTAGATTTGCCCGGTTACGGCTACGCCAAGGTTTCTAAAAAGGACAAAAGAACATTTCAGAAGTACATCACTGAGTATTTTCAAAAAAGAAAACAGCTGGTCTGTGGTTTTGTTTTGGTCGATATTCGACACGAACCCCAACCTGTGGACCTAGAGTTCATGGAATGGCTGGGCACCAATCAGATTCCGTTTGCCATTATTTTTACCAAGGCTGACAAACTAAAACCCTCCGTTATTGAAAAACAGGCCAATACCTACCTTCAAAAATTATTGGAGTGTGCTTGGGAAGAGGTTCCTCCACATTTTACCACTTCGTCCACAAACCGGATGGGCAAGGAAGAACTTTTGGAATTTATTGATGGCATTAACCAAGAGTTTTTCCAGAGCAACAAATAGCTTATAAGTCCATTTCCAGAATCCACCCAGCGGTAAGATTATGTTGTGTTTTACGACTAATCCTACATCTAAAAACAGCAATTTTAAAATAAAAGATTGATACTATGAAATCTGTATTGCACAAAGCAACAACTCGTGGCCATGCTGACCATGGTTGGCTAAACTCTCATCATACTTTTAGTTTTGCGGGCTACAACGACCCTGAGCGTATGCACTTTGGGGTTTTGCGTGTTCTTAATGATGACCAGGTAGCCCCAGGCAGAGGTTTTGGAACACATCCGCACGATAATATGGAAATTATCTCCATTCCTTTGGAAGGCGATTTGGAACACAAGGACAGCATGGGCAACACCACCACAATAAAGGAAGGTGATGTCCAGGTGATGAGTGCCGGTGCTGGCATTCAACATAGTGAGTACAACAAAAACGCCGACCAAGAGGTTAAGTTTTTACAGATATGGGTTTTCCCGAACAAACGAAATGTGGAGCCCCGATACGACCAAATTTCCATTAGAGAGATTGAGAAAGAGAATGCTTTCTATCAAGTGCTTTCCCCTAACCCTGATGATGAAGGTGTTTGGGTGCATCAAGATGCTTGGTTCCATTTGGGAAATTTTCAAGCAGGCGCAACCGATACCTATCAAATAAAAAAGGAAGGAAACGGGGTATATGCCTTTGTATTGGAGGGCGAAGTTGAGATCAATAGGCAAAAACTTGAAAAAAGGGATGGATTTGGTCTTTGGGAAACAGATTCCTTTGACTTTAAATCAAATACCAACAGTAGGGTATTGCTCATGGAAGTTCCGATGAGCCTTTCTCAAACTGGTCGTTAAAACTTTGACCCAACATAAATGATTGAGGTTGTCCAAAAAACAATAAATTTTCAACTTTGTCAGGTTGGGCACAATTGAAACCTATTGACCATCAACACACTTTAGGTTCTTTCCGAAAGCTATCGGGACGCTCAAATTAACGGACAATTTGCTTTTTGGACAGCCTCTTCATTTTAAGGTCTTCATAAAAAAACATCCATCAAAATAAATTTTTATGGGAATATTGGTATTTTAGGATTACTAAACACCTACTACCATGAAGAATACAATCAATAACTATACTCCTGGAGGATTTCTAAAAACCATGTCCATTTTACATATGGGAATTGCAGCTGCCCCTGTGGTACTTGGCGCTTTTTTTTATTTTAAAACTGGGGACGCAGCGTTAAATTTTTCCAACTCCAGCGACATATTTTTGGCCATAGTACCCGTTGTTGCATTAGCCAGTATTTTTTTGGGAGACCTTATCTTCAAGAAAAACCTAAAGTCCTTGCCCGAAAACGCTACATTAAAGAATAAGTTGGCAAAATTCCAAACCGCATCCATTATAAAATATGGATTGATGGAGGGTGGCGCTCTTTTTTGCATCGTTGTTTTTGCCAACTCCCAAAACCTCACCTATCTAATTATAGGTGTATTTCTAATATGCTATCTGTTCCTCCAACGGCCCACAAAACAAAAGATTGAACGTGCGTTGAACCTTAAGGGAGCAGATAAGGCAAAATTTGACCGTACAAACGACCCTTTGGATTAAGTGCCTGTTTAGGAATTTGCCAATTGTTTTCGTATGCCCCTTTTTGGGCATTTTTTCGTTATAATTTTGAACCGTAGCCATGGCTATGCTTAAAAATTACGCCTCAAACTGCATCAAAAATGACCTATACCAATTCCAATCACAAATTCCCAAACAGGCTCTAATCTTATTTTTTCAATTCCAGCTTTTCTGCAAAATAATCACAGAAATCCTTCATGGTAGCCGTCATTTTTTCATCTTGGGTGGCCTTGAAAAAGGTATCGGCCATGGTCACCAAGGTTTGATGGAAAAATACCTTCATTTCGTCCACTGGCATATCTTTGGTCCAAAGGTCGATTTTTAAGGATTCCTGATTTTTGCTATCCCACACGGACAGCATCATGGCCTTGGCCTCTTCCTCATTAATCCCGCCATCTTGCGCCGACCATTTCAATTCCTCGGGCACTCGGTTCTCATCCAATCCAACTGTCAAGGTTATCTCCGAAGTATGTTCTACTGCCATTTATTATTTTGGTTTGTAATTTGATTTTTTTAAAATTTCATCCGCGGGCAAATTCAACATTTGCTTTAAGTCTGTGTCCGTCTTCTCCATAAAGGCCCTTACAATTTGCCACCCCATATATCGTCCCAAGCGTGGGGGCGATTCATTGTCCAGCTCCAATCCAAATTTGGTGAAGGGTGCTGGATCCAAGAATTTTCTATCCAACCCCGTATCGGTACTATACATCAGTTCGCGCTCTACAAAATACTTCCACATTTGTTCTTCATTGGCTTTTGCCCATTCCATTTCCTCTTCGGAATATCCAATTTTTTGGGCATCAGTGGCCAAGGGTATCAATTTATCTTTTAGGTAAAGTTCTTTACCATAATATACCATTCGAGAAAGCAAGGTTCGGTTTCTTGGGTAAGCAAGTACTTTTTTGGAGAAAGCACTTACCACATCGGAGGTTAAAAACTTTTTGTCCAAAGATGCCGCGATATACCTTTGAATCCCCTCATAAAAATGATGGTCCTCCCCCAAATAGTTATCGAGACCGATCAACAAAAGGGAATCCGCCAAAATAACCCGACTATCGTATCTAACATCCGAAGTAAGTGTTACCACATGGGGTGTTTCGGTTTCCGGAAAATAATATTCAATATGCTTAAAAAGCGATTCCAAATCCTTGGATTCCTGTTCAAAATTGCCAAAAGCTTTGGCTACCTCATTTGAAAGCTCCACTTGAAGGGTATCCGTTAGTTTGGCCACCCAGACGCTATCCGGGAACTGTTCCGGGAACAAATAAGGGTACTTGGCCTTTAATTTGGGAATATCGTTCGCAGTTGCCTTGGCAAATTCTTGATCAAACCTTGAAATCTGTAAATCAATGGCGACCTTATCGATTTCTTCCTTGGTCTTATCCGTTTCTCCACATGATGAAAAAAGTAGAATCATCACCAAAACAAAACTTCTAAATACCGGAATCGCAAAGTATTTTAACAACCACTTCATTTTTAAGGGTACAGGGTTTAAATTTACAGGGCACAAAGGTAATTTATTGAATCTAAATAGTAAGATATGCAAACAGAAAAGGTTATAACCCATATTGTTGATTGGCTAAAAGAGTATGCCGAAAACGCAAAATGTAAAGGTTTTGTAATTGGAGTCTCTGGCGGAATTGATTCCGCAGTAACCTCAACACTCTGTGCCAAAACAGGATTGGACCTTTTATGTTTGGAAATGCCTATTCACCAAGGCGAAAACCAAGTAACCCGTGCGGACAAACATATTGATTGGTTGATCAAAAACTTCCCAAACGTCTCCAGACAGGCCGTTAACCTAACGCCTGTATTTGATAGCCTAGTGGACGCATTCCCAAAAGTGGAGAAAGAAGAAGATCGTTTTATGTCCCTTGCCAATACAAGGGCCAGGTTGCGTATGACCACTCTCTATTATTTTGCGGCCCTCGAAGGGTATTTGGTTGCTGGTACAGGAAACAAGGTGGAGGATTTCGGTGTTGGTTTTTACACTAAATATGGTGATGGCGGTGTTGACCTTAGCCCAATTGCCGACTTGGTCAAAACAGAGGTTTACGAACTTGGAAGGGCGCTCGGTGTAAATCAAGATATTATGGAAGCTGCGCCAACCGATGGGCTTTGGGGCGATAGCCGAACTGATGAAGACCAAATCGGGGCTTCTTATCCGGAACTGGAATGGGCCATGCAAATGGATGACCAAGGTAAAATAGCCAATGATTTTTCAGGTAGGGAAAAAGAAGTGTTTGCTATCTATAAAAAGTACAATATCGCCAACAAACATAAGATGGTACCCATACCTATTTGTGAGATTCCCAGCGAGTTAAAATAACCGTTCACCTATAAAACCCCAGTTAAAAACGAAAAAACCTCAAAAAAACTATGGTTTTAAGAAAAAAAGTACAATTTTACATTATTAAATTCTTATCTTGCCCGCTATGTGTTGTAAGTATTTAGCCACTAACCATTTATTAAATTAAACCTAAAAAAATGATAAAAGTATTGATAGCTGACAACCATCCTATTGTTAGGCTTGGTATTAGACAGGTACTTGAATCAAGTTCAGATATTGAAGTTATTGCTGATGTTTCAACTACCAAGGAGCTTTTTAATACATTGAAAACCGTAGCCCCCGATGTAGTTATTTTAGAGATGGACATTCCAGAAATAAATGGAATTGCTACCCTTAGAAAAATGAAAGTGGACTTTCCGGACATTAAAACTTTAATGTACAGTGGACAGTCAGAAGATGTTTACGCGCTCAGCACCATTCGCGCCGGTGCATTTGGTTACTTATCCAAAACCGCTGATTTGGAATACATTATTTCCGCAGTTAAAAAAGTCAGCGAAGGAAATATGTTTATCACAAACGAACTGGCGCAACGCCTTGCTTTTGACGAAGGCACCCAAAAACCTAGAAGATTCTTCAGAAAACTTTCTTCCAGAGAGGTCGAGGTACTCAAACTTTTGGCCAGTGGAAAAAGGAACAAAGAAGTTGCCGAAGGATTAAACTTGAACGAAAAAACAGTAAGTACATACAAAGCCCGCTTGATGAAGAAGTTGAACGTGGATAATTTGGTGGACTTGCTACAACAGGCAAAAGCCCTGGAACTCTATTAGGAATACCCAACCAAACCAACTATTGTGGAAACCCCTTTCAATTTAAATTGAAAGGGGTTTTATATTTTTAGGAAAGTACGCGGTTCAATTTGGCGTTCAACAATTTATTTAGTTGAAGATAATTCATTATCTCTTCCAAAACTTCCGTATTGTCGCCCTGGCTGTCTTGGGTTCTCTCCTTTAGCTTTTCGATTCGGTTTTTAATCAAGTTGCAACGTAGGGTAAGAATGGTTTCCCCTACCAATTGGGCAACGCCTATCTGCTTCTCTTTTGGATAGATGTCCCGTCGTTCCCAATCATGCAACACATACTGCTCTTCTTCCATCAAAATTGAAGATACTTGCGAGACGGTTTCTTGGTCCAAATCGGATAAAAATGTACTTACCGAAAAATCAGCATCTTCGTTAAGTTTTTCGATCAACTTATAATAAATGGTTTTAAATTGCCCGTTGGTCAGCTCGATTTCATCATCCTGAAGATCCAAATATACTTTTTCATATACTTTGGCCTCTACAATCTCTGGTTCAAGCACCAGTTCACCTTCGTCATTTTCCTTTAATACCAAATCCTCAAACTCTTGTTTTTGGTCTCCATATAGCAAAAGAACTTCAATGATCTTGCGTTCCAACTCATACTGAACGTCCACCTTTTCCACAACGGCATCGTTCTTGACAACTTCGAAGGCCTTTTGTTCTTTCCTTACTTTTTTAGAGGCTTCCGTCTGATGCTTTTTATCAATCTGAGCCAAGGTATTGTAGAGTACATCTTCAGAAATCTGCATGATCTTTGCACATTCCTGAACATATATTTCCTGACGGATACGATCGGGAATCTTACTGATACTATTTACGATATCCCTAACCGTATCAGCTCTTTTTATAGGATCATTAGCTGCCTCTTTTGCCAACAAAGAGGTCTTGAACTGGATAAAGTCTTTGGAATTCTCTTGAAGATAAAGCACTACATCCTCGTAGGTATTGTTTTTGGCAAAACTGTCCGGGTCTTCACCTTCGGGAAAGGTACATACCTTCACATTCATGCCCTGTTCCAAAATGAGGTCGATACCGCGGAGCGATGCACGCAATCCGGCCGCATCCCCATCGAACAGGACCGTAATATTTTTGGTGAGCCTATTGATCAAACGAATCTGCTCGGGGGTCAATGCCGTTCCACTGGATGACACCACATTTTCCACTCCCCGTTGGTACATTTGGATGACATCGGTATAACCTTCTACCAAAAAACAATTGCCTTCCTTGGCAATGGCCTGCTTGGCATAATAGATACCATAAAGCACCTTGCTCTTATGGTAAATCTCGCTTTCGGGCGAGTTTAAATATTTGGCCGCCTTTTTGTCGTTGGTCAATATTCGTCCACCAAATCCAAGTACCCGCCCACTCATGGAATGTATGGGAAACATTACCCTACCCTTAAATCTATCGAACGTTCGGTTTTCTCCACCAGCTTTCTCCTTAACAATGGTAAGACCGGTTTTCTCCAAAAACTCCAACTGATATCCTTTATCCAATGCCTCTTTTGTAAAGGCCTCCCACTCGTCCAAACTATACCCCAGTCCAAACCGTTTTATGGTCTCGTCGGTAAATCCACGTTCCTTAAAATAGGTAAGACCAATGGCTTTGCCGGGTTCACTGTTCCATAGCGTTTCCGCAAAATACTTTTGGGCGTATTCAGAGACCAAATACATGCTTTCCCGCTCATTGGCCTGCTCCTTTTGCTCATCTGTCTGCTCGGTCTCCTCTACCTCAATATTGTATTTTTTAGCCAAGTACTTAATGGCCTCGGGATAGGTAAAGTGCTCGTGCTCCATTAAAAAAGCCACCACATTCCCTCCTTTTCCGCTACTAAAATCCTTCCAGATTTGCTTAACGGGCGAAACCATGAAGCTGGGGGTACGCTCATCGGTAAATGGGCTAAGCCCCTTAAAATTGGAACCGGATTTCTTCAATTGCACAAAATCGCCGATTACCTCCTCCAATCGGGCGGTTTCATATACTTGGTCTATGGTAGTTTTTGAAATCAAGGCATTCTATTAAAATAGCTGTTAAAGATAATAAACCACTGCTGATTTAAAATCCATTGTTTTTGATAAAGTAAGATTTCTTGCCACTCGCTCCTCGCTCCCTACCATTAATTGGATAATAAAAACAAAGTTTAGGTGAATCAGAAATTCAAATCCCTATTTAAGATTTATTATCTTAGAAGCACATTCCACAATAACAGGGAATATTTTTAAAATATGGATTGTATGATGAAAAGAGTATCAAATAAAATTGGGATACTGGGAGTATTTTTAATGGCCTTTATGCTGGTTGGCCAAGGCCAAATAGCAAAAAAAGCATCCCCTATTTTTGAAAATGGAGAAGCCCAAGTAGTAGAAGCTTTTTCTGACCCAAGTACATGGATACGCCATGATCTTTGGGTAGAAACGACTTTTGATTCGGATGGTGACGGTAAACTAGATCGTATGCATGTGGATGTGACACGCCCAGAACAAACGGACTCCGAAAACCTGAAACTTCCTGTTATTTACGAATCCAGCCCGTACTATGCAGGAACCGCTGGTATGGATAAAGGAATTTTTTGGGATGTGAAGCATGAACTCGGTGAGTCTGGGGAGCCTCGTAAACACCCGAACGTAACACGTATAGGAGAGCGTCCCATAATTTCGAACTCCCAAGTAAGGACATGGGTACCAAGAGGCTATATTGTGGTCCACTCCTCTTCCCCGGGCACCGGGCTTTCCGATGGAGCCCCAACCGTAGGAGGCAACAATGAATCCCTAGCCCCCAAAGCGGTGATAGATTGGCTCAATGGAAGAGCCAAAGGCTATACTGAACGTGACGGCGATAAAGAAGTAAAGGCCTATTGGTCCACGGGAAAAGTGGGCATGACGGGAACCTCTTACAACGGAACCATCCCACTTGCTGCGGCGACAACAGGAGTTGATGGGTTGGAAGCCATTATCCCCATTGCCCCCAATACTTCGTATTATCATTATTACCGCTCCAATGGATTGGTACGTTCTCCCGGTGGCTATTTAGGGGAGGATATTGATGTGCTATACGATTTTATCCATAGCGGTGATGAGTCCAAAAGAGCAAGAAACAACAAAGTGATACGCGATACCGAGATGAAAAACGGACAGGACCGTGTTACGGGAGATTACAACGAATTTTGGGCCGAACGGGACTATTTGAACGAAATGAAACCCATGAAAGCAGCGCTTTTGATGTCACATGGATTCAATGATTGGAACGTAATGCCAGAGCATAGCTATCGAATCTATAAGAAAGCTAAAGAAATGGGATTGCCCGTACAGATTTATTACCACCAAAATGGGCATGGTGGACCACCTCCAATTTCCATGATGAACCGATGGTTCACACGTTACCTGTATGGCATTGAAAATGGTGTGGAAGAGGAACCCAAGGCATGGATCGTTCGCGAAAATGATAAAAAAGATAACCCAACCCCATACAAGGATTATCCCAACCCAGAGGCTAAGGACGTACAACTGTTCTTGACCAAGGGAGCTCCTGAAAAAGGACAACTAGCCACCAACAAACCCAAAAGGCAAGGAACTGAAACCTTGGTTGACAATTACTCTTTTTCTGGTTCCAGTTTGGCGCAAGCGGAAACCACCAAGCATCGATTGCTCTATGTTACAGCACCTTTAACGGATGATGTACATATTTCCGGAGTGCCCAAAATCAAGATTAAATTGGCCAGCAACAAACCCGCTGCCAATTTATCAATCTGGTTGGTATCCTTACCTTGGAATGATAGCTTCAATACCAAAATTACGGATAACATTATTACACGGGGATGGGCCGACCCTCAAAACCATAGTTCATTAACGAAAAGTAAGCCTTTGGTTCCCAATAAATTTTACGAAATGGAATTTGAATTGATGCCTGATGACCAAATCATTCCCAAAGGTCAACAAATTGGTTTGATGATTTTTTCAAGCGATAAAGAGTTCACACTTTGGCCCGAACCGGGTACAGAGCTCACAGTGGATTTGGATGGAACTGAATTTACATTACCTGTAGTGGGAGGTAAATTATGATTCAAAATCGGGTATAATTGACCAAAATTATGTAGTTTATCAAAACTAATATGTGTGTTCAGGGTAGTATAACATTCATCCTAAAGACATAAAAATTTTGATAATTTATGGCACAATAGAAGACTAGACCCGAAAAATATCGAGGTTTATGGAAAACGTTCTTCAAAAAGAAAATCACCAAATGGTCATGACAAATATTGTTGAAGGCTCTCCATATCCAAAGAATTTTGAGATTGTATTTATTGATAGCTCATCCATATCAGCAAATACAATATGGCTAAAAAGAATAAAAAGTTTAAAACATAATCTACACACATGGACAAACATAGTTTCGACACGCTTTCCGAGGCGGTAAACACATTGACCCAAGAAGGGTACAAAGAAGATTTTGAAGCAATAGAAAATTGCATTAAAGCATTATATTCCAAAAAGGAATACAAACCTGACGATTTAAAAATCATCGATTCCTACCGTTTCGAAGGCATTACGAATCCAGGCGATCAATCCACTGTATTTACCATTGAGGCCACAGATGGCACCAAAGGCACCTTGGTCATGTCGTATAGCGCGTCACATGGACAAAACGAGGCGCTCATTAAACAGATTCCGTTCAAAAGGGATTGATTACCCCAATAATTTTCCCACGGATCTAGGCTGGTACAATAACCAACCAGTTAAACTGAACCGGTTTTTATGGGCTTGGAGCACTGCATGCGGAACTTCAGCACTTTTGAATAGTACACAACGAGCAGCCAAGGGCTCTACCAAGAAACTTGTTCCGTCTTTTTCAAAAATTTCCAATTCGCCACCATCGCCAGGTTTCCAATCATCATTTAAATAAATGATCATGGAAATCATACGGTTGTTCCTGTTTTCGAACTGATCTAAATGTTTATCGTAATGGCCGCCCGATGGATAATGGGCCAAATGAAACTCATAACCCGACAAGCTGAGATAGCAGTACCTGTTAAAGATATGCATGGTCTCATCCAATAGATTCCAATACGTTTGCAATTGGGCATCTCTTTCCCTGTCCAACCAGTACGTAAAATCTCCACGTATTCTGGTATCGATTTGATTATCGGAATGGGCGCCTATACCCGCTTCCTTGAAATTGGGGAGCTTACCAAGAAAAAAACATTTGATCTCGGCATACAATTCGTCCTGCAAAAAATGGTCGATAATCACATAATCCTTATTGGAGATGTCATCCATCCAGGATAACCAATCCTCCAAGCTATGATAGGCGTTCAATGTTTCATAAATGTGGGCGAATGTAGAAAATATTTAAAAACGAAAATCATTTTTCTCCATTCCTATAGGAAAGTTCTAACTTTGAAGACGATTAACACAAGTTTTAAATGATACTTTTTTTCGGAACAAGACCAGGCAAAAAGGAAACCAAAGCGCTTCCAAACGTTACCTGTCCTTATTGTCACCAAACCGGAGCTTTAACAGTGGTGGCCCAGCCCAACTATGCCCATTTGTTCTGGATTCCGCTTTTTACCATCAATAATGTGCGATACGCGGAATGTTCGCATTGCAAAAAAGTGTACTACAAAGAGGAGTTTACCCCAGAAATGGAGCGAGCCTTGTCCTCATAAAAAAAGAGACTGTTCAAAATGTCGATTCTCGTCATTTCAGACAGCCTCCATTTTCAAGATTCAAAATGGTTAAATATCGAACCGAAGGCCCAGTGATATATTGTTCTGCTTTATATCCGCATCTTTAAAAATGGGGTTTAGGTCATATTTCAAATACAACAATACCCCATCAAACCCCATATACCCACTCACACCATAAATTAGGTCACTGCTGTTATAATCTCTTTTAAGCTTGTCCTTGACATTTTCACCTTCTCTATTGTATTTTAATTTTTGACGGGTACCCAGGCTAAATCCTCCATACCCACCAAAACCAAGCCTAAACTGATCCCTTATCGAGTAGCGGATAGTACGCTCCGATTTCTTGAAACGAGAGGGACCTACCTCAAAATGTACTGGAAATACAAGATTGTCCATTCTAAATTTAGATTTATCCAAATCGTATTCAAACTCTTCCAAAACTGTTTGGTCACCTTCTTGAACGAAAATCCTGTTCCCGTCTGGCTTTAAACCATTAAACTGAAATGAAAATCCGTAATTAAAACGTAACCAGTTAGAATTTTTAAAAACTCTGGTTCGCCATTGCCAACCCATTTCAAAAAAGCGGCTTCCTCCAATTTTATAGGGTGAGTCATTCAACGATTGCCCCTCGATCAATGCATTGTTTAAACCAATGGCCATTACAAAATCGGAGTAAGTACGTCTGTCATATTTTATTTCTTTTTTCCACCTTTTGGAATTAAAGGTAATTGCAGGTTTGCCATCAATAAGCAGCCCTACTCGCATTCTGTCTCCCTCTAGGGTATCCGATTCGGTCAACATAAGCACCTCACCCTCATTGCGCTCCAACCAAGCAATCTTGTTCTCAATAATGGCAACTCGGTTCTCAATATTTAAAGCGCGCCGTTTGGCAACTTCCTCTTTTAAGGTTTTGGCCTCGCTTTCAGAAATATCGCCATCCTCCAATCGCTGATTAATATCCCTAACCTCGAACTTAAGGGCGTCTTTCTCCTGTTCTATGATACGCTGCTTTTCAATTTTCAACGCCTCAATTTTCTTTTGATAGTCCTCCTGCCCAAAAGCTATATGGGAAACTAAGAACAAGAATAACACTGCTGAATAAAATGTAATTGTTTTCATGATTGTTTTGGATTATAAACCTCCCTCCTTCCCGCCCGCTTTGGGCAGGAAGTTGTAGAAGGTTTGTTTTGATTGATGAATAATTTTATTGATTTCGGTCTGCCACTGCGGTACGTAGTTTAAAGTAACCCGTTTTTAGGGCATCAAAGATTTGGTCTCGGAACGATTCGTCCAGTTCATCCTCCACTTCGGCCAGCAGGGACATGGCATCTACAGAGCCACTTTTGGAGAACAACTTATCGGTCAAAATCTGTCGTTGTGCCGCTCGTAAAAGTGAATCCACTTCGGCATCGGTAACATCTTGCTGCGAAATTTCCATAAGCTCTACCTGTGCTACTACTTCCTCTACCTTTTGTGCAATCAACTTATCCGAGTTTATAATAATCTCATCCTTTAAGGGTTGTCTCACTTCTCGCTCGGCAATTGCAGTATTGGAAACCGGTGTTTTTGGAACAAATTCCTCTGTTTTTTCTGGTGTAATACGTTCCGACTTTGTTTCAGCAACCTCGGTTTGCTCATCCTTCACTAGTTCTTTGACCTTTCTATCTTCAAACTGAGTTTGTGTTTCCGTTTTAGTCTCGGTATCCACTACTTGGATTTGTTCCACTTCAGGATTACTCTTTGTAAAAAAGAAGACGGACACTAGTACAATACCCATAACACTTGCAGCTATGGCGTACGGGAACCAAGTATTCTTTTTTCTTGGCGAGGGCTCCTTAACTTGCGAAGCGATTTTGTCCCAAGCATTCGCTGACGGGGCAATGGTTCGCTCCTCCAACTTCCCTTTGATATGTTTTTCCAATTTATCCATACCGCTATTTTTTACTCGCCGATTTTGATTTGGGCGACATTCCGTTTAAACTTAAATTCTCTTGAAGCATCTTTCTGGCCTTGAACAATTGCGATTTTGAAGTTCCTACGGATATTTCCAATAGCTCCGCAATCTCCTTGTGCCCGTAGCCTTCTATGGCATAAAGCAAAAAAACTGCTTTGTAGCCCTCTGGCAATTCATCGATAAGGTATTGCACATATTCCACATCCAAGAGATTGTCATTTCCGGATGAAACCTCTCCGTTCACTTCCACAGCATCATCGTCATAAACCACAAATTGTCTTTTGCGTAGATAAGAGATGCTTTCCCTTACCATTATGGTTCTAATCCAGCCCTCAAAGCTCCCTTTATGTTGATAGGAATTCAAATGGTTAAAGACCTTGACAAATCCATTGATCATCACATCTTCCGCAAAATGAAGGTCTTTGATATATTGCCTGCAAACACCCAACATTTTGGGTGAAAATTTATCGTACAACAACTTTTGAGCCTGTTGGTCTCCTTTGATTGATTTTTTGATCAATTGTTTTTCGTTGCTATGTAACGCGATGATCTTCAAAGTTTGGTTTATAAAAGTGCTTCTATCTTAATAGACGGGATAAATTCACGAAGGGTTGCCTGAAAATAAAAATTTTCAGTATTTATTTGATATTCAGGTTTTTAAATTTTTATTTTTTTCGGTCCACCACGTAATTGACCATAAGTGTGAGGGCACTTTTATATTCAGAATCGGGATAATTGTCCAAAATGGCCAAAGCTTCATCTTTAAACTCCAACATTTTGGTCACAGCGTATTCGAGTCCATCTTTTTCCTTTACGTACTCAATCACTTCTTTTACCCGTTTTTTGTTTTTGTTGTGCTTTTTGATAGAGTTGATCAACCACTTCTTCTTTTCCTTATCGCTGTTGTTCAAGGCGTAGATCAACGGAAGCGTCATTTTTTGTTCTTTGATATCGATTCCCGTAGGTTTCCCGATTTTTTCGGCACCGTAATCAAAAAGGTCGTCTTTGATTTGAAAGGCCATTCCGCAAAGCTCCCCAAATTTTCTGAAGGCTTCCACTTCCTCTGAATCTGGTCGCACGGAACAGGCACCCATACTACAACAGGCCGCGATCAAGGTTGCTGTTTTTTGACGGATGATATCGTAGTAAACATCCTCCGTAATATCTAAAAGTCGTGCTTTCTCTATCTGCAATAATTCCCCCTCGCTCATATCCCTAACCGCATTGGAAATAATATGGAGCAGGTCATAATCCTTATTTTCCAAGGAAACCAACAGTCCCTTGGAGAAAAGGAAGTCCCCTACCAAAACGGCAATTTTGTTCTTCCACAATGCATTGATGGAGAAAAAACCCCTGCGTTTGTTACTATCGTCCACCACATCGTCGTGCACCAAGCTCGCCGTATGGATTAATTCGATAATGGATGCTCCGGTGTAGGTACGCTCGTTGACCTCGCCATTCAACAATTTGGCGGTCAAAAATACGAACATAGGGCGCATCTGCTTGCCCTTTCTATTTACTATGTAGTAGGTAATCCTATTGAACAGTGCTACCTTGGAAGACATTGATTTGAGGAATTTTTCCTCAAAAAGCTGCATCTCATTTTCTATAGGCTCCCTTATCTGCGAAACGATTTTCAACGTAACAGGTGTGGTGTTTGGTTTTGAATGCCTAAAAGTAGGGAAAATGCAAGAGTTGTTGGAATGAAATTGAAGTTTTAAGATACAGCCCTAAAAGTATCGGTGATTTGCAGGGGATGTTACTTGCGGGCAAAGGGTCTATTGTAAAATTGTTTATTACTAATTGAACATTGAAAAACCTAGCTTTTATTCGCGAGCTGCCCACAGGCTGCATCAATATCTTTACCGCGGGACCTACGTACCGTTACCGTGATGCCATTTCGCTCCAATGTGTTTTGGTACATTTCTACCGCCTTGCTGGATGCTTGCTGAAATTCACCATCATCAATGGGGTTGTACTCAATAATATTAACTTTGGATGGCGCAAACTTGCAAAACTTGACCAAGGCATCAACAGCTTCTTGGGTGTCGTTAATTCCTTTCCAAACCACATATTCGTAAGTAATTCTGTTCTTGGTCTTGCTGTACCAATATTCCAATGCCTCCCTTAAATCTTTTAATGGGAATGTGGCATTGAAGGGCATTATAGACGTACGTACTTCATCAATAGCGGAATGAAGTGAAACTGCCAAGCCGAATTTCACCTCTTCGTCTGCCATTTTCTTTATGATTTTGGGCACCCCAGAAGTGGAAACTATAATCCGTTTGGGAGACATACCCAATCCCTCGGGTGATGTGATTTTTTCGATGGCCTTCAATACATTGTTGTAATTCATCAAAGGCTCGCCCATGCCCATAAAAACGATATTGCTCAGCGGTCGGTCGAAATACAAACGGCTCTCATTGTCAATGGCCACCACTTGATCATAAATCTCATCAGGATTTAGGTTTCGCATGCGCTTCAAACGGGCCGTTGCACAAAACCTACAGTCCAAACTACAGCCAACCTGACTGGAAACACAGGCGGTGGTACGGGTTTCTGTTGGAATCAAAACGGATTCCACAATCAACCCATCATGCAAGCGAACGGCATTTTTAATGGTTCCGTCCGAGCTACGCTGCATTTGATCCACCCGAATATGGTTGATGACAAAATTATCCTCCAACATGCTTCGGGTTTCCTTGGAAATATTGGTCATGGCATCAAAATCGTGGGCCGATTTCTGCCATAACCATTCATATACCTGGTTACCTCGAAATGCCTTGTCGCCCTGGTCGACAAAAAACTGTCGGAGCTGTTCCTTTGTCAATGCGCGTATGTCCTTTTTTTTGATTTCCACCACTTAAAGATAAACAAGAAAAAATCCCGCTGGCCATAAAGCGAACGGGATTTATTTATGAATTAGATACCTGTTGTACTTATAATCCCTTTCTGCGTCATTCCGAATTCCTGCCTGCCGGCAGGCAAGGTATTTCGGAATCCCATAACGATTAATCCGAACCTACCATTTGAGAACCTGAAACGAGTTCAGGTTGACGAAAGTTTTGTTTATGATAAATCTAGGTAATCAATTTACAGAATTAACATGGCATCCCCGTAGGAATAAAAGCGGTAGCCTTCCAAAATGGCCTGCTTATATGCTTTTTTGATCAAATCGTGACCCGCAAATGCAGAGACCATCATCAACAATGTTGATTTGGGCAAGTGGAAGTTCGTAATCATACAGTTTGCTATGCTGAATTCGTATGGAGGAAAGATGAACTTGTTGGTCCAGCCCTCGTGGGTGTTCAATGTATGCTCGGATGATACTGCACTTTCCAATCCACGCATTACCGTAGTCCCAACGGCACAAACTTTTCTTTTGTTCGCTTTGGCGTTATTTACGATTTCTGTTGCTTTTTCATCGATCACCAACTCCTCGCTATCCATTTTGTGCTTGGACAAATCCTCCACCTCAACTGGGTTAAAAGTTCCCAAACCAACGTGCAACGTCACTTCGGCAAATTCGATTCCTTTGATTTCCAAACGCTTCAACAAGTGCTTGGAGAAGTGCAAACCTGCAGTTGGGGCGGCTACGGCACCTTCATGCTTTGCATAAATGGTCTGGTAACGTTCCTCATCCTCAGCAGTAACTTCTCTTTTGATGTATTTTGGAAGTGGAGTTTCCCCCAATTCTCTAAGTTTTCTTCTAAAATCGGTATAAGAACCATCATAAAGAAAACGCAATGTTCTCCCTCTTGATGTAGTGTTATCGATTACTTCAGCAACTAAACTCTCGTCCTCACCAAAATAAAGTTTGTTCCCGATACGGATTTTTCTTGCGGGATCTACCAGTACGTCCCAAAGACGCTGCTCTTGGTTTAGCTCTCTCAACAAGAAAACTTCGATTCTAGCACCAGTTTTTTCCTTGTTACCAAAAAGTCTTGCAGGAAACACCTTGGTATTGTTCAAGACCATTACATCATCTTCATCAAAGTAATTAACCAGGTCTTTGAACATTTTATGTTCAATTTTTCCAGTATCCCTATGAACCACCATTAGTTTGGATTCGTCCCTGTGTTCCGCGGGATATTCTGCCAATAGTTCCTTAGGCAATTCAAAATTGAAGTTTGATAATTTCATGTGGACTTTTTTTCGATTTTTTAAAGACGGCAAATATACAACCTCGCGATAGCGGATGTCAAGTAATTTGATGATTAAATGTAGTTTACAGTTCTTCGATACCGAATCCGAGAGTTTTTAGATCGTTCCAAAAATCGGGGTAGGACTTAGAAACCACTTCTGCGTCATTCATAACAAAATCTACTTTGAGGGCCAAAGGACCAAAGGCCATTGCCATTCTATGGTCGTTGTAGGTATCCACAGCAACTCCAGTTTTTAGGTTTGATTGTGGTTTAAGGGTCAAACTTTCGGAATCAATGTCAACCGTAGCCCCGAATTTACCCAACTCGGTTTGCAACGCAGCCAAACGGTCCGTTTCCTTGATTGGAAGGGTATGTAACCCAGTTAGGTGGCAACCAATTCCCAAACCTAAACAAGTAACCGCAATGGTCTGTGCGGTATCCGGAGCATTGGAAAGGTCGTATTCCAAATGGTCCGATTTGACTTCGGTTGTTTTTTTAAGAAGAATGATATTGTTTGAAAACGTAGTTTCCACTCCAAAATCTTTATAAATTTCTGCCAAAACACTATCGCCCTGCAAAGAGCTTTGTTTATACGAAGACAATTGAATCTCCGTACCCACTTTGCACATGGCTGCAATGCTATAAAAGTAACTGGCCGAGCTCCAATCGGATTCCACAACCAAAGTGGTGTTTGCTACTGCTTCTTTTGGCGCTACACTAATTTTATTTCCTTCAAAAGAGGTTTGTACCCCGATTTGCTCTAAAAGTGCCAAGGTCATTTTTATATAGGGCACAGAGGTGATTTTTCCGATCAGTTCCAGATCAAGCCCATTTTCCAGACTGGGCGCTATCAACAACAAAGCAGAAATATATTGACTACTGATGTTGGCCGGGAGGGAAACTTGGCTCTTTTCCAGTTTCTTTCCAGATATTTTGAGCGGTGGGCAACCTTCTTTCTTGGCGTAATCAATATCGGCGCCTAACGATCGAAGTGCCTCTACCAAAACTTTTATGGGGCGTTCCTGCATACGCTGAGAACCTGTAAGTACCACTTGTTTTCCTTCTTGTGAAGCAAAATAGGCCGTTAAAAACCGCATGGCAGTACCAGCATGGTGAATATCCACTTCGCCTGTTGATTTGGACAATCCTTTTTGCATGACCTCTCCATCATCGGAATTGGAAAGGTTCTCTATTTTGATATTTGGAAAAAGGGCCTGCAACAATAAAGACCGATTAGTCTCACTCTTGGAACCGGTTATTGCAATGGCTTTTTGAATTTTACTATCGTCGGGTGCAGAAAGTTGGAGTCTCAATTCGTTAGGGTTTGAATGAATTGTCAAAACTAGAAAAAACAGCCCTAATGTCCCTTTAAGCAGGCAACTTTATTTGAGCTTTTTGTTATTTTGATGACGGTCGTGGTCCCGTTTGGACTTTAAGTCCAGTTTTTTATCAAAGGCTTCTTGCAAATCTATCCCGGTTTGATTAGCTAAACAGAGTACCACAAAAACCACATCGGCGAGTTCCTCGCCCAAATCCTTGGCCTTGTCGGATTCTTTTTCACTCTGTTCCCCGTAGCGCCTTGCAATAATTCGCGCCACCTCGCCTACCTCTTCGGTAAGCTGGGCCATATTGGTAAGTTCGTTAAAGTAACGTACTCCGTGGTTCTTGATCCATTCGTCAACAGCTTGTTGTGCATTTTCTATGTTCACCTGAAACCAATTTTGAAGTTGGCACTAAGGTAATAACAATACCTGATTACTCCTTTTCAAACACCAAATAACTTTGGTTGATACTGGTTACTGCCTGTTCAAACAACTCCTTTACAAAGGCATAACCCTCACTTTTGTATTGTGTTGATCTTAGTTGAAGATTAAAAAACACGATAATATTATCCTGGGATGTGGTACAATTAAACCGGAGCACCCCACTGCCCCCCGGGAGTGCAATGTTGTTGTTTTCAGGAAGATCCTTTATTCGATAACCTTCGGGAATTTTAATGTTGGCCATGTACTTATAATTTCGCAAGTACCCAAAATCGACAGGATAATTTCGTTCCGAGCTTTTAAACGGGTTCGTTTGGAAAAAGCGAATCAAAAATGGGTTAAAGTATATGTTTTTAGAGGTATTCAGGTTTTCGAGTTCGAAGGTAAAATGCTCCATCAACATATTCTCATTGGATTTATCAGTATCAACCTTGTATTGATTGATGTAAAAATCGCCGTTGGTACTGTTCTCCACCTCATCCAAATATTCTTCATCGGAAATAGTTGCCAAATGGTTATTTTTAAAATAGGCCTCATAACCTCTTGATATCTCATCAAAGCTCCCCTCGGCAGTACCGTTCTCAAAATTTAGGTTTAACCGTAACATTACTTCTTTGCTGTTGCCCTTGGGAGCATCAATGTTGAACCAATAGCTCTCCCCATCCAGGTCCATTACCCTACCGTAATAGTTTAGGCATCGAAACGGTAGCATTCCAAAGGGCAGCTGTTTTTCTGTTGCATCCAACAGGTAGGTGGTGCCATCAATATCCAATTTGGCAACTACATAATTAAAGTCGGACATTACTGGATGGCTTTTTTTGGGCAGACCATGGGCCCGGGTGGACAACAGCATCAAATCTGCATCCATTCCTGCCGCATTGAGCAGGTTGATAAGGGTAATATTGATTTCAGCAACGTTCCCCACACCTTCATCAAATGCCTTTTTTACCTTGTTGTCCCTAAAAATACCGAACTTTCCGTTCCATGAATAATGGGATTTAACAAAGTTGTAGAGGTTTTTGGCCTTGGTGAGGTCCTCTTCCTTTCCTGCAAGGATATCGAGGGGCAGGTTCCTTTCAAAGTAGTTCTTCTTCCTAAGCTGACCACCAATGTCCCCATCCGTTCTAAATTCCTTGTCTACATCTTTCCATGATTTGGTGTACCGCTCCTTAATGCCCCGAAAACTCTGGTATTCGGAAAGTTCAAATTCCAATCTGGATTTATAGTTGGAAGGTGCCAACATATATTCCTCGTCACTTTTGAAGGCCGGCACGTCCTCCATCACATATCTAAGCACCTCACAATCTGCTTGTTTACTTATTCCAGGAATACTGAAACAACTTTTTTTAATGGTCGCTTCGTTCACATCTAAGGGAATGTTGCCCAACAATGACCTGTTGTAGATATAATTCCCCGGAATCTTCGCGTGGTACTCTGTGTAAATTTTGGGGATATCATCCTGAAAGTCCCATCCATTCAAATTATAAAAAAACGGGGATTGGATTTCATAGGTATATTCCAAAATGGAACCGTTTTGCACATTGGAAAAAGTAAATCTTTTCTCCGACCAATGCTCGCCCACCTCAACATCGAATACATTATGGGCCATTACATTGTGCTTTGCCCCATTGGTATGGGTTATGGCCCTAATATCGTTAACTCTTTCGGTACCATTATCCGAGTGGTAATAGGGGATGCTTATTTCCGCTTCCGAGAAACCCTGTTTATCTAAAATTTTAATTTTGGCGTGGTATTTTTTTATCAACCAGACGTAATCTCTCCTTACCTCAAAATAGTTTTCGCCTTTCTCGTATAGATAAACTGCATGGGTGATTGTATCTTTTTCATAGGTCCTGAATCCGGACTCTAAATCGGTTAGCTCGCCGAATTCCACTTGTTGGCCCAGCAAGGCAATGCTTTTCAGGAGCAGCAAGAGTAAACCGAATCTTTTCATGGGCATGTTATAGTTTTGTAAGGATTACCTTTTCAGCTTCCTTTTTGATAATGTGAGCGTAAAACTCCTTTAAATCCAAATAATAGTCCGCCGGAATCACAGGAGTATTGAGTTCGGTTTCGACACGTGCATTGATCATGTTGTTTTCAGCAGATATATTATACTTGAATTGTCCCAAGTTTTCAGGAAGGGCTACTGCGATGGGCTCCGGTACTGACTCAACGGCATATCCTTCGGGAATATTGATTGTGATAATGTATTTATCCGCCCAAGGATATCCGTAATCGACAGGAAATTCCCTTTTTTCGGTTTTAAATGGATTTTCGCTTGTAGTGAGGTGAAAAAGAGGCGAGAGGTACAATTTGCCGGCTATTTTCTCATAAGCTGACTCCTTCGTATAGGTGAAAGTTTGAACAATGGGCTTGGACAGCTCGTATTGATTCTGAAGCTCAAAGTCTGAGATTTCTAGGTCGCCATATCTTTTTTCCAGTTCATCCAAATACGTGTCCTCAGACCCTTCTCCAAAATTTTCCCTAAAAATAAAGGCATTGTTTGCCGTGTACTGTTGCCTGCACCTTCCCTGAATGGAACCATCTTCGTTTAGGTCAACGCTTAACACTATGGCATCGAGTGATTTTGTTTTGGGCATAAGGTTTACTTCCCTGGAAGTGCCATCCTCTCGAATAAGCCTACCAAACCAGTTTAATGCCCGCATGGGGAGTACGTCTGGGAATGCATTTTTTTCAGTGGCGTCTAAAAGAATCAACCCATTGTCGAGTTGTAGGCCCGATACTACATAATTGAACCCATCACTGGTTGGAAACAAAGGAATACCATTGGATCTTGTGCTGACTAAAACAGGATTGGCATTTAAGCCGGCATACCTGAGCATTGCCGTAAGCATTAAATTGATTTCGGCCACATTACCTTTACCTTCCTTGTAGGCCTTTCGAATTCCTTGACTGCTGCATCCAACACCCACAAAATTATCCCAATTCATTTTGGTCTTTACAAACTGAAAGAGGGCCATTGCCTTTTCCGAATCCGATGAAAGTCCTTGGATAATTTGATCTACATCATTATCAAAATAGTTTTTCCGGTTCAGTTCCCCCCCAAAGCTATCGTAGTCATAAATGGACTTGGCCACATCTTCCCAGGTTAAGCTATAGTTTTTAAATGGTTTGTTAGGAAAACGGGTGGAAGCCAGTTCAAATTTGATCGAAGATCTAAAATTGTCGATGTTACTGGTATATTTTTCATCCAGTAGTGCAGGAACATTGGAAACCTTCATCGTATAGACATTCTCCTCAAAATTTAGGGTCCCGCTCTTATGAGTGGTACGCCCTAACCTGCCCATTTGATCAGAACTTCTGTAAGAGACGTTCATTGATCTATTCTCTTGGGATTGATCAAATTTTATGGGGTGAAATCCCCGACTGTACTGCTTGAATAGAAAATACTCCGGAATCTCCAAACGCACTTGGGCGTAATCCACCGGAATATTGTACTGGAACTTGAACTCGTCGACACTCCAATACATAGGGGAAACGATTTTGTACTCGATATCCAACACACTACCTTCTTTCACTTCGGGCATGGTAATGGATGCCTTGTTGCGGTATTCGTTCACTTCTTCTATAAAGACACCATCATTCTTCAATTTGGTATCCACCACTTTACCATCCACTATATTAAAGGTAAACCCTTTAACACCCGAAATATCCTCTCTGTTATTGCCCCCAGCGTATAGTGGAACTTGAAGTGTGGCCCAATCGAATCCTTCCCTGTTATAAATTTTTATGCGGTAATGCACCTCTCTAACAAGGCTCCAACCTGTTTCGTACTGGTAGTTATAACGTACCCATTCGTTTTTGTGGAGTATGGCTGCATTGGCCCAAGGATACATAGCGTGCTGTGTTGCAGACACTTCCTCTTTGGACACTTTTCCAAACTTTACTTCTTTAGCACTTACTACTATTTGCTGAACCAGCAAAAGCAGAAAAAATAATCTTAATCTCATGATTCCTTTTTGGTTAAAATGATTTTTCCGTTGTCATATCCAGCAACCTTCTTTCTAAAATCTCGATACAGTTTGTAATCTTCTTTTAGGTACTCTCCCGATTTTATGAGCAGTCGCCTTTTGTAAACAAGTACACCGGATTCTTTGGGTTCCACCGATACAGAATAGGAACCAAACTTGGTTTCTTCATTTACGGGGAACAGCAAGGTTTCTGGAACATAACCTTCCGGTAAATGGATGGTAAACTCATCCTCATCCAAATAGCCTCGGGATATGACCAGCGGCATCTTTCTATTTCTTACTCTATCGGGAACACCTAAATTTCTATTCGAGATATTGGGCGCGAACAAGAGTTTGTCTCCAGCGCTGGAAAGGTAATTGTCGGCCTTGAACTCCACGTTTTCCACAAATTCGATTTCATCTTCATTATTTTGATAGGCAACCTCTCCCAGCTTTAAGTTTTGAACATAGTTCCAGTAGGTTTTGTAGAATTCCTCTTGCTCAGATCGAGTATTTATGGTTCTCCAATATTTTTGATCGTACTGGGATCCCCTCGAAAATATTTTTACTTGACCGATTACGTCCTTTTCATCTCCCAACTGAAAATTGGCTTGGGTAAATTGGTAATTCTCTTCATCAAGATTCTCTTTGGTCCTGACCAATTCACCGCCTTGGGGAGTCACTTTAAGCACATTCCGATTGTCGGTAAATGTTCCCAAATGGTTAATGGGTGTTGTCTGACTGGTACATTCCAACCAAACTTCCTCGTTCTCTAGGGGTACATTCAAAAAAACGTGGTTCCCTTGCATAGAGGGAAAATCCTTATCCAAATGCTTTATCTGGTTACCTGCGTGCACAACGGTATAGTACGACTCCACACCAACAGCCTTTAGCAATGCTTTGGTATAATTGGTAAGCCCTTTACAATCCCCATATTTTACACGGTCTACATCCGATGCACTAATGGGCATCCATCCGCCTATTCCCAATTGAACACTGATATATCTGGTGTTCTCTTGCACATAATCGTATACTTTTTTGGTTTTCTCCAGAGGATTGGATATTCCATCCACCAAGTTTTTAATATATGAAATCGTGGATTCGGATAATTCATCCCTGCCCTCCAGAAGCTCATCGTGCATCCATTTACCCAATTCTTGCCATGTGGTGGCCCTGCCATTAATACCCTCTAAATGAAATTCATTCATCGCTATTTTTATCTGGGGCACAAAATCACGAAACGCAGGGGACAAAGGTTCGCGCTCCAAGGGTTTTAAGTTTTTGGCTTTGTAGGTTATACCATTCGCAGTCTCAATGGTTTCAATCTGGTATGCTTCTATATTTTCTTCCTTATGTCTAAACGGTATGCCACATTCTACGGTAAAAGAGAACTCGCTCTTTTCGGTTCCGACCCGATAATCATCCAAAAAGGACCAATTGGGAGCAAATGCGGTGTTAGGGGTTGAATACTCTTTGGTAAACTCAACGGTATAGGGGTATTGCGAGGGTGTATATTGCATGACCAAAATCCGTGATTCGGAATAAAGCGTTCCTCCACCGATAGCACTTTGATCTAAAAAGTCTCTTTTTTTGATTTTTTTGATTTCCTTGCCCCGTGCGTTATAAATAATAGCTTCCAGTTTAGAGACCTTATCGTTTTTTTCGTAAAAGGCATAGGCATGGATATGCGCGTTCCCTTTTTCGTTCAATACCGTGACCACCCTTTTACTGGTGACGGTCATTTTGTCCAAGGCTTCGACCACAACGTCCATTTTATCCAAGCGTACAACTGCATCGGCGCTTTGGCGCAACTCTTTTGGTATGGAGCCTACATTATAGGCTTGAGAAAACGAAAAATGAAAAAGTAAGCTAAATAGGGAAAAGAAAAAAAATCGCATTCGTTTATTAGGAAATGGTTAGTTAGGTAACGGCAAAGTGATCAATTTCCTACAAGAAAGATATTTTTTTCGACAAAAAGTAATTATTCCTTGGTTTTTGTATCTATTGTAATGGTCACAGGACCATCATTAAGGAGTTCAACTTTCATGTCGGCGCCAAAAATTCCCGTACCCACTTTTTTACCCAGTTTCTGTTCCAAAACTTGAACAAATTTCTCGTACATGGGTATAGCTACATCTGGTTGGGCAGCCTTTATGTAAGACGGGCGGTTCCCTTTTTTAGTTTGGGCGTGCAACGTAAATTGACTTACTACGATAATACCTCCATCAACATCTGTAACAGAATGGTTCATAATATTGTTTTCATCATTGAAAATACGGAGGTTCACAATTTTATTGGTCAGCCAATCAATATCCTCTTGACCATCGGCATCCTCAATGCCCAATAACACTAAAAGTCCTTTTTGAATAGATGAAACTACCTTTCCATCAACTGTTACACTCGCTTTAGAAACTCGTTGCAATACTGCTCTCATTATCTTTCCCTATATGGATTATCCTCATCCCCCATTAGCATTTGAACATAGCTTCGATAACGGCTTGCGGAAATCTCATCATTTTCCAAAGCTTCTTTTATTGCACATTTAGGTTCGTCCAAATGAAGACAATTGTTAAACTTACATTCTGATTTTAAGGCAAAAAACTCCGGAAAATAATTGCCGATTTCATGCTTTTCCATATCTACAATGCCAAATCCCTTTATCCCAGGAGTATCAATAATACGGGCATCAAAAGACAAATCGTACATCTCTGCAAAAGTTGTGGTGTGCTGTCCCTGCAAATGCTGCTCGGAAATTTCGGCAGTCTTTAATTGCATCCCGGGTTCCAGTGCGTTGACCAAAGTGGACTTTCCCACACCAGAGTGACCAGCAAACATACTGGTCTTGCCCACCATCAGTTCCTTTACCTTATCCACATTCTTAGCTGTTTTTGCTTCAATTTGTATGCAAGGGTAGCCAATTTTGGTGTAAAGGTCAATTAGATAAGCAACCTCACCCTTCTCCTCTGGACCGTACACATCCATCTTGTTAAAAAGAAGAACTACGGGAATATCGTAAGCTTCTGCAGTAACCAAAAATCTATCGATAAAACTAGTGAAAGTGGGTGGGTTGTTAAGGGTAATCAACAGAAAAACCTGATCAAGGTTGGAGGCAATAATATGGGTCTGTTTTGAAAGTTTTACCGACTTGCGAACAATATAATTTTTACGTTCGCCTATCTTATAAATTACACCAAGTGTCTCATCTCCAATTTTTTCCAACTCAAACTCCACATGGTCTCCAACAGCTACGGGGTTGGTACTTTTAATTCCCTGCGTTCGGAACTTTCCCTTAATACGACATTCGTAAAACGCCCCTTCCGAGGATTTTACGGTATACCAGCTACCCGTTGATTTATAAACAGTTCCGTCCACTATTTGTTCACATTTTGATTACAAAGAAACAATATTCCTGCTTTTTCGTCGTATATCTTTATTAAGAGTTTTAACAATCATTAACATTTTAATTATGAAAAAAATCATTTTGGCTGCAGTGGTGCTATTTGCAGCAACTTTTACCATGAACGCACAACAGTACCACGTAGTTACCAGCGTTGAATCCATAGTACCCAACGGTTTGGGACGGTCTAGAATCATAAACGCCTTGGAAGATAAGGATTACAAAGAGTTTACCAGTATCCAAACCGAGGATGACAATACTCGAAACAAATCCAAAAGAAACGAAATCCGTGTCAAGAATTTTGAGGAAACCAAGCTATTGAACTTCTACAATATAGGTGGTATCCGTTTTCAGAACATTGCGGCCAATGATGCCCTTATCACTTCCATGATCAACGATATGGTTTCCAATGGATGGGAGCTTGCCTTTGTAGTAAGCGGTGTTGAAAGTGAAGGTGGAAAAGGAGACGGACAAGGTATTTTTATTACCCGCTACATCTTTAAAAAATAGATTTTCCTAGCAGACAGCACCCAATACGAAACACTTTGGTTTGTCAAAAGGCTTTTCTTTTCACTTTATTTTTTTCTTTGTCCCAGAAGAAAGGCTTTACATTTTCTTATTGGAAAACCTTATGTTTGCGCAATAAATACTAACCAACTTATAAAAATTCATGAAAAAAATTTTGTTTTTATTACTTCCGTTTTCCGTTTTATCCCAAACCAGTTTATATGAAAACCCTGATTTTGATGCAATAGCGGAAAATCATCAGATTATTGCAATGGTCCCCTTTAAAACCCAAGTAAAACTCCGACCAAAACAAATGAAGGATATGGACGAGGAACAAATGGCAAAGCTTGAAAGGTCGGAAGGTGAAAGTATTCAAACTGCAATGTACTCTTGGTTTTTGAAAAGAAAAAAAAGAGGAAAAATGCAGCGGATCAGAGTACAAGACCCGAGAACAACCAATGCAAAGTTGTTGAAACTGGGTATTGATTATGATAACATTCTTGAACACACACCGATGGAGCTTGCCAAAATACTAGAGGTAGACGCAGTTATTTCAGGTGATTTTGAAACAAACAAACCTATGTCCGAAGGAGCTTCGGTTGCCTTAGGCCTATTAATAGGTTTTTGGGGTTCCACAAACTCCGCCATTGTAAACATGAGTATTCATAATGCAGAGGATGGTATCCTTCTTTGGAATTACAATAAAAAAGTAAGGGGAAGCCTTGGAAGCAGTCCAGAGGACCTGGTCAATGTATTAATGCGAAAAGCTTCTAGAAGACTGGCTTACACGAAGAACGATTGATATAAAAAGCCCTCCAAAAAAATTTGGAGGGCTTTTCTTATTGATTCAAATTTTCATTAATCCTTAATGTAGACCCTTCCGCCAACAAAGGTTTTTTTGCGGACTGTTTGCGGATTCCCGTAAACATACACATCGCCACCCGCCTTTACGTTGATATCCACAAGTTCTGATGCAAATACATCTGCCTCACCTCCTGCTGAAATTTTAACGTCCGTTGTGGTAGTCCTTAACGCTCTTCCTTCAAAAATACCGCCAGTATTGATAACAATCGTTTGGTTTTTTGCCAAGCCAGAGGCTTGGACAATACCTCCCGTCACCGCCCTTATGTCGGCATAATCCACATCCATTCCTATACGGATCGCAGCTCCTTCTTGCGCTCGGAGCTCAATTTTGCTTTTCTTTACCATCTCGTTGCACGTAATCTGGGCCCCTTCGTTACCATCGATTACATCCAAATTGGTATAGTAGACTTCAATCAGGGTGTCCTCACCCTGAAACTTTTTGTCCAATTGCATACGAAGCTTTAAAACTCCGTTTTTGTTGGTCCATTTAATATCATCGACGTTCCAGCCTTTGATCATGATTTTGTTTTCATCGGATTGAATCAAATTGACCTCGATCAAATCAAAAATCTTGATCTTGTTGAATTCACCAACTTCCTTGTCAATAATTCGTTGCGAAAACATGACCAAGGGAAGCAAAAGAAGGCTTAGTGTGTACATTTTTTTCATGATAGCGTGTTTTTACTCTTGAAAGATGATGCTTTTGTGGAATTGTTACAGTTTGAAACAAAAAAACTATTTGCAACCCTGGAATTTAGCCAAAGCCACAAATAGTTCTTCAATAATCCTGATTAAAAATCAAGCTAAGCGTTGATAATTTTCTCTTGGTGGTTTATGGATTCCTGATGAATTGCCTTGAACATCTTCAAAATAAATTCCTCGCTCAATCCTCTTTGTTCACCTTCCAAGATCATATTGCCCAAAATGGCGTTCCATCGGTTACTTTGGAGTACCGCTACGTTCTTTTGTTTTTTCAACTCACCGATTCCGTCGGAAACCTTCATTCTTTTCCCCAAAAGATCGATCAATTGGTTGTCCAATACATCAATTTGAGCTCTTAGGTTGCTCAAACTGTTCTTGTATTCCGCTTCCTCGTCGGTTTCTTTTCTGATACGTAAATCTTTCATGATCTGAACCAATTTTTTTGGGGTTACCTGTTGTGCAGCATCACTCCATGCATTGTCGGGATCATAGTGTGTTTCGATCATTAAACCATCAAAGTTCAAGTCCAATGCAGTTTGCGATACATCAAAGATCATATCACGCTTTCCTGTGATGTGGCTTGGATCGTTAATGATGGGCAAATCTGGAAATCTGGTCTGCAACTCAATGGCCAATTGCCACTCTGGAATATTACGGTATTTGGTTTTTTCGTAGGTTGAGAATCCTCTGTGGATCACTCCCAATTTTTCAATATTGGCGGAGTGCAAACGCTCCACGGCACCCAACCAAAGGGATAAATCTGGATTTACAGGGTTTTTTACCAAAACAATTTTATCGGTTCCTTCCAAGGCATCGGCAATTTCTTGAACGATAAAAGGGCTGACCGTAGAACGGGCTCCAATCCACAACAAATCCACATCGTGCTCCAAGGCAAGGTCAACGTGTGCCCTATTGGCAACTTCCGTAGCGGTTTTAAGGCCGGTTTCCTCCTTTACTTTTTGCAACCACTTTAATCCAATGGCCCCAACTCCTTCAAAATTTCCCGGACGAGTTCTTGGTTTCCAGATTCCAGCACGGTAGTAGCTCACATCGGTATCCTTAAGCTCATGGGCTATTTTTAGCACTTGTTCTTCGGTTTCTGCACTGCACGGACCTGCAACTACCAAGGGATGACCCAAATTCATGTCATCCAACCATTTCCTCATTTCCTTTTTGTTTTCCATAATACGCTCTATTTTTTTGTAAGTGGTATTCCTTTTAGTATTTGTTTTATTTTATTGGTATTACTCATTTCTAGGTGGACATTTTCAAAATCGTTGTCCAATATCAGTTGTTTGAACGTGGTCAGGTTCTGAATGTACTCTTCCAGCGTTTCCACAACATTGTCTTTATTCTGTTCAAAAATCGGCGTCCACATATCGGGCGAACTTTTTGCCAAGCGAACGGTGCTCTCAAAACCACTCCCCGCCATGTCAAAAATATCACGCTCATTTTTTTCTTTCTCAATAACCGTCTTTCCCAACATAAAAGAGCTAATGTGTGATAAATGGGATACGTAGGCGATATGTTTGTCATGTGCTTCGGGGTTCATGTATCGAATCCGCATGCCAATGTCCTGAAAAATGGCCAACGCTTTTTCCTGAAGCTTGAAGGCTGTTTTTTCCACTTCACAAATAATCATGGTCTTGCCTGTGTACAATCCTTCAAATGCCGCTGCTGGACCTGAAAATTCGGTACCTGCAATAGGGTGGCAAGCCATAAAATTTCTTCGTTTGGGGTGATCGCTCACCTGTTCACATATCAGCCGTTTTGTGGATCCTGCATCCATCACCACGGTTTCATCTCCGGATGCATCCAGTATTTTGGGCAATTCGGTGACCAAAACATTTACCGGAATCCCCACGTAGACCATATCGGCTGTTTCCAGATCAGTGTAATCCCCTTTTCTATCTATAATTTGAAGTTCCAGGGCTTCATTCAGATGAACATCGCTTTTATCCACACCAATAATTTCCGCTTCGGGGTGAAGCTTTTTCACATCTTTGGCAAAAGAACCCCCAATCAACCCAACTCCTATGATTACTATTTTCATAATCTAAAATCTTTCAATGGCTTCTTTGATCTTTTCTTCTTTTACACAAAGCGAAAAACGAATGTAGCCTTCACCATTGCTCCCAAATATGGTTCCTGGGGCAATAAAAATATCTTTATCGTACAATACTTTGTCTATAAATTCTTCTGATGGCAAAGCACCATTGGGCAACTTGCACCAAACAAACATACCAACGGCATTTTTATCATAAGTGCATCCCAACTTTTCCACCAACTGGAACATAAGTTCTCTCCTTTTGGTGTAAACTTTGTCCAATGCTTCAAACCATTCTGGGCCACTTTGTAAAGCTGCAATTGCCCCTTTTTGGATGCCATAGAACATACCGGAGTCCATATTGCTCTTCACTTTCAACACAGCATTGATATGTTCCGAACTTCCAAGAACCATCCCCACACGCCATCCGGCCATATTAAATGTCTTGCTCAAACTGTTCAGCTCCAAGGTGCAATCTTTTGCCCCTGCTATGGATAAAATACTGGTTGGATTTCTGGACAATACAAAGCTGTAGGGGTTGTCGTTCACCAAAAGAATCCCGTTGGCTTTTGCAAAATTGACCAATGCTTCCAGTTGCTCTATAGTCGCAGCAGCTCCCGTTGGCATGTGCGGATAACTGATCCACATGAGCTTCACTTTGGACAAATCCTTTTTGGAGAGCTCCTCCAAATCCGGGAACCAGCCATTTTCTGCTTTCAAATCATAGTTGACCGCTTTTCCACCCACCAAATTGGTGACCGATGCATAGGTAGGATAGCCTGGATTGGGCAACAGCACTTCATCTCCTTCATTTAAAAAGGCCATACTAATGTGCATGATTCCTTCTTTGGAGCCCATCAAAGGCAAAATTTCTGTGCTAGGATCCACCGACACACCAAACATTTGCTGATAGAAATCAGCAATGGCCTCCCTTAACTGCGGTAATCCTTGATAGCTTTGGTATTGATGCGCCCCTGCCTCGATGATGGAATCCCGAAGGGTTTCCAATACCTGTGGTGACGGTGCCAAATCCGGACTACCGATTCCCATATTGATGATGGGTTTGCCCTGGTCAATCAACCCCCTTACTTCCCTTAATTTTTTGGAGAAGTAGTATTCCTGTACGCTATTTAGCCTATCTGCTGTTACCATTACAACAATGCATTTTTATATTCACCCAACACCTTGAAATCTTCGGCCATGATCTGCATCAAAGATTTGGTCTTGGCAAAGTGCTCATATTTATCAAAAGTTACATCCACAAAAAAGGCATACTTCCATGGGGTCTCGATTACGGGCAAGGACTGGATTTTGGTAAGGTTCATGTTGCAATCGCTCATCACGTTCAACACGGTTGCCAAACTGCCCCTTTTGTGGTCGGTTATGAATCGCAACGACGCCTTGTTGATTTCCTCTTCTGGAAGTACTTTGTTTTGCTTTTTAAGAATAATGAACCGCGTGGAATTGTTCACGATGGTCTGTATGTTGTCCGCAATTATTTCTAAATCGTACAAATCAGCGGCCATTTTAGGGGCTATTGCCGCGATGTGTTCCAAGTTTTCATCTTTGATTCTTTTAGCCGTCTCCGCTGTATCCATACTTTCCACCAGTTTAATCTGGGGATGTGCCTTAAAAAACTCTTTGCACTGCAACAGCGCCATGGGGTGCGAATGTACTTCTTGGATATCATCAAAAGATTTTCCCTTCATCACCATTAAATTATGGTGGATGTTTAGGTAGTGCTCACCAATAACATGGATACTATTGTGATATACTAGATTATAATTGGGGATAATGGAACCTGCTATGGAGTTTTCAATGGCCATAATGCCTTTGTCGGCAGTACCGATCATTAAATTATCCACAACCGCATCAAAAGAGTTGCATTCTAGCAAATCAATATCATCTCCAAAAAAATCTTTGGCAACCTGATGGTGGTTGGACCCCTTTATTCCTTGTATGGCAACTTTTATTAATTCCATTGCAAAAAAAAAGCCCCGATTGTATCGGGACTTTATAAATTGGTTATACTTTAAACGTATCTACAATAGTCCCGTGCCTCTTTGAAAAAAGAAGTAAAAATAAAAACGGTTCCAGAAATACGTGTTTGTCATCTCTTTGTTAATTGTCGGCTAATTTAGGTATTCAATCCGAAACACACAGACATTCCCAAATTTTTTTTGATTTTTTTTAAAAAGCGCATTTTCACTGCACATTATTTTACAGAAACCATGCTTTTTTAAGAATTCCTATTTCTACGATTATTGCGCCAAGTCTTAAATCGCTATGGACTCGTCTTGAGTTGTCAAATTCAAGCGAAAATTTAAGATTTTGTGCCCAGATGAAAGCTTTTTGAGCTGCATAGCAGAGCTACGGGGCGAGAAAAAGAAGAAATATGGGTGCAAAAGAAAAATTTGCAGCAAATATTGGGAACTCAAGACGAGTTCTATATCTCAAATTTGAAACCCAAGGATTAAAACATCTAAAAGTGTATTTTTGGGTATCATAAACCCATTTTAATGTCCATCACCGTACAGAACATTACTAAAACCTTTGGTTCCCAAAAAGCATTGAACAATGTTTCCTTCACCATCAACAAAGGAGAAGTTGTAGGTTTTTTAGGCCCAAACGGTGCCGGCAAATCCACCATGATGCGAATTTTGACCACATATTATAAAGCGGACAATGGTGAGGCTGCCGTTAATGGGTTCGATGTTTTAAGTGCAGCAAAGGACGTTCAAAAAAGTATTGGGTATCTGCCAGAGCACAACCCGTTGTACTTGGAAATGTATGTAAAAGAGTACTTGGCCTTTAACGCAGATGTCTATAAGGTGGACAAATCCAAAATCAACGAGGTGATAGAGCAAACAGGATTGACCCCAGAGGCCCACAAAAAAATTGGGCAGCTATCCAAAGGATACCGTCAACGTGTAGGCCTAGCCGCTGCGTTGCTGCACGACCCCGAAGTTTTGATCTTGGATGAACCCACCACGGGACTCGACCCCAACCAATTGATCGAAATCCGAAAACTGATCCGAGAAATCGGTAAACAAAAAACCATATTGCTGTCTACCCACATTATGAAGGAGGTAGAAGCAGTATGCGACCGAGTGATCATCATAAACAAAGGAGAACTGGTGGCCGATAAAAAATTGGAGGAACTTCGCGAAGAAGAGGAACAGATCATTGAAGTAGAATTTGACTATCGCGTGGAAGAACAATTGCTACAGCAAATGCCAAATGTTTCCAAGGTAAAGAATACCGGTGGTTTTGTTTATGAAATTACCTTCACCACTTCAAAAGATATGCGACCCGTAGTGTTCGATTTTGCCCACGACAATAAATTAAAGACGCTCCAACTCAGCAGGAAGAACAAAAATTTGGAGAGCTTGTTTACCGAACTTACTTCTTAACCTTTTCCTATTCTGCTTGATTTGACTAAGGTCTGAAATTGACGAAAAACTGTTGAAAATATGGTACTTTTGCGGTTCAGTTGAAACAGGACACATGAAGAAGAACAACGCCAGATTGGAACTTTCCAAAGAAGAAATGAAAAGCTATGGCTATCAGATTGTGGATGCCATTGTGGAACACCACGCTACACAAGATCAAAAATTGCCCGTAGCTCTGGGCTCACGTGAAGAAATGGATTCTTTGTTCCTCGAAGAAGCTCCCGAACAAGGTTCCGACCCATCACAAGTACTCCATTTTGTTTTGGATAAGGTAATGACCAACAGCACCAACATGGCGCACCCAAGGTCTTTTTCTTTTGTTCCCGGTCCAAGTAATTATGTAAGCGTAATGGCCGATACACTTGCAACGGGTTACAACATATTCTCTGGAGGATGGGCCGCCAGTCCTTCCGCAGCTGAACTGGAAATTGTTACCATTCAATGGTTATTGAAAATTTTTGGGTTTCCAAAGAAAAAGGGAGGCGGTATTTTTACTAGCGGTGGTTCTATGGCCAACCTTACCGCAGTTGTTACCGCTCGAAGAATAAAATGTGGTGATGATTTCTCCAAAGCGGTTATCTATCTTTCCGATCAAGCGCACTCTTCCAACATTAAGGCGATTCGGGTGTTGGGCTTCAAAAAAGAACAAATTAGAATTATTCCTACCGACAACGAACTCAAGTTCTCCGTAAACAAACTGAAGAACTGCATTGCCAAAGACAGATTGGAAGGCCTTTATCCCTTCTGTTTGATGGCCACTGCTGGAACTACCAACACGGGAACGGTTGACCCATTGGTGGAATTGGGGAAAATTAGCAAAAAAGAGGACATCTGGTTCCATATTGATGGTGCCTACGGCGGAGCCGCCATTTTATCACAAAAAGGCAAACACGCTATGAAAGGAATCGAAAAAGCCGATTCCTTGACAGTGGATCCCCACAAATGGTTTTTTCAGCCTTATGAAATGGGTTGTCTTTTGGTGCGAAACCACAAAAACCTTAGCCATACCTTCACCGAAAAACCTGAATATTTAAGAGATATTGAAGGCAATACTTCTGAAATCAACTTTTATGACCATGGCATCCAATTGACCCGTAGGTTCAGGGCCCTTAAATTTTATATGTCCCTAAAAACCTTTGGTTTAAAGGAGTTTCGTGATGCCATTACCTATAATATTGATTTGGCCGAAGAAGTTGAAAGCATGCTGAGGGGCAGTAAAAGTTGGGAAGTGGTTTTCCCTGCAACCTTGGCCGTCATCAATTTTAGGTACAATCCCATCAATAAAAAATACTCGGAGAAGGAATTGGACAAAATCAACCAGTACATTTCTGAAAAAGTAGTGGAATCACGCAAAGCGTTACTCGTCACCACCATTTTAAACGGACAGATTGTGCTACGCATGTGTTTGATCAACCCAAGAACCACCATGAAGGACATTACCGATACTTTTGACTTATGCAAAAAGTATGCTCTGGAAATTGAGGAGGAGTTGGCAAGTAAGGTTTAGACCGTACCATCAAAAATGGCATCAATGGCTAGGTCCAATTCTTTTTGGACTTTTGGGTCAGTGCAATTAATGAGAATAGCAATCACTTTTTCCTGTTCGGGATAAATAAAAAGGTTGGTATAAGCCCCAACGCTACTTCCAACGTGCCCTACAAATTTTCTGCCATTGTTATCTTGACTCACTTGAAACCCTAGACCGTAGTAAGTTGATTTGCCATCCACAATTTGAGATGTAAACAACTGATCATAAGTTTCCTTTTTGAGCAACTTGCGCTCCAAAACGGACTGACCTAATTTGGCAACATCTTCACAGGTTGATAAGTATCCACCTCCTGCCAATTTATAGGTATTGTTCACCTCTACGGCTTTGGTAAAACACAACGCTCGTTTGGTGTAGAATTGGGTTTTGTTCTCGACTTGTGAGTTTATCTTGAGCGTAGTCGAAAGACTCGAACTAACATTAAAATCCTTTGGGGAAAAGGTGTTTTTTAATTCCAAGGGAATCAAAATATGTTCTTTTACATAATCTTGGAACGGTACTCCGCTCGCTTCTTGCATGGCCAAGGACAGCAACACATAATCGAAACTATTGTAGAGATAGCTAGTTCCAGGTTTAAAAAACAAGGGGTCATTTTTAAAGACTTTTATTCCATCTTTGATGGAGTAATCCTGATTCAAGGCAAATTCTTTTCCTCGATATCCGCGAATTCCCGCAGTATGGCCTGCCAATTGCCGAAGCGTGAAATCATATTTCTTTCTGGGGTAGTAAGGCACATAGTTGTAAAAAGATTCATTCAAGTCCACAATCCCATCCTCCACCATTTTGCCCAAAGCCAATCCCGTGATGCATTTAGAAATGCTCGCAATGCGGAAAACCGTACGTTTAGGGTCGACCTTATCCCTGTTTTCCAAATCGGCAAATCCATACCCTTTTTGAAGTACTTTCTCACCATTATCCAGAATGATAACGGCCAAACCTGGCACTTTTTGCTCTGCTACAAGGTTATGGAAAAGGACGTTGGCTTTTTCCGGCCCGTGCAATCCTTCCAATGGTTTGACTTTTGGAAATGTTGAAAACAGATTTTTGATATGCGTGAAAAGATGTCCCAAAAATTTGGTTTGAGTTTCGAAATTAACGAGTAATATTTAAATTACTGAAGATCAACGTCACTGTTTAAAGCTTCATCAATCTTGGAAAATCAACTTCCCATTGTAAAGTTCCTCCACTTCCACTTCTGGTGGACGATTAACGCTTATCACATCGCCTGTCCCTCGAATAACACCGTCTATCCGTAGCTGAGGGTTAACATAGACATCATTGGAACCCCTGTGACTAATACCAATCCTATCAGCGATTAAGTCCTCTGCCTCAATTCTGGAATCACTTGCGGCCACGATAACATTAAAATTTTCAGTATTTCCCCTAAGCTTAAGGTAAGCTACCCCATTCACCACAATTTTTACCGTAGTGGAATTAAGGTTCAAATCAAAAGAGCCATCCGTTGTTTCGCTTTCAGTATTCGAATAGCTTTCAGCAACCAAATTTAGGCTTGGATAACTCAACACGCCTTCGCTGGAAATCAACAGCCCTGTGCTACTGCGAATTTCTGTGATGTTTGGCGATGTAACATAAACGGTGGTCAATCCATAATCCCGGACGTAATTGCAACCATTCTCGTTTCTAAGGACAAGGCGATTATCCTCTACAACGGCAGAAACATCATTTATAAGATATTCCCCGGTTTCAATCTCTACCTTTTGTTCCTCGCCCTGTTTCAATACCATATTTAGGTTTTCAAAAACAGTAATGGTACTAAATTCAGGAACATCTACTGTATGGCGTGCCAAATCGCCTGCATTTTGAAAACAGTCCGGCACATTATCGCCGTTGCAAGAGGCAAACAAAAAAGGAACAAGCATCAAAAACACCCCTAAAGTCCCCTCTAGGTGACACTTTGCACTTTGAATTTTGTATTTCCACATTTTCATAACCTGATTCCTATTCCAAATTCTATGGCCTCTGCTTTAGCCCCATGTGATTTTAATGTGATGGCACCAAAAATCTTATCTCCAAAATATCTTTTCATCCCAATTCGGTTGTACATCCTTCCCTCAAAATCAAAAGGGTAATATACATAGTATCCCAACTGGGCCACAACACTCATTTTGTTTACGAAGAGTTCATGACCAAGAAAAAGTCCCACTCTTTTATAATCGGTATCCGCATCCACGTCCAACTCTGGGAATGCAATAGACTGATACCTGATCAACTCCTTTATAAAGTTAGAAAAGAAAACATCCGTTCCCAATTGAATAGCATTTCGCTTGCCCAAACGTTTATCGGCATAAGCAGATATAGTGGCAAAGCCATAACGTCCCATATTGATTACATCACTTTCGTTGGCTCCGCCGCGGAGTACCAAGTTATAACGTATAGGCTCTGTTATTATCCCTTTAGGTTCCGGTACTAGGTATTCATAATTGGTTTCCTCGTCAAGATTATAAGTCAATCCAAAATTTATGGCGAATGTATTGGTCGATGTATTGGGTGCCTTAAAATTTGCATTGGAATAATGAATGAATGAAAGTCCAGCATTGACCCCCAATCCTGCAAAAATATTTTCCTTATGATAATTCAGCATTAATAAAGTACTGCTCAAAATATGGCTGCCGTAGGCATTGTTCCTAAAATTTTTATCCTTGTCATAAGGGTTGTTAGTGTATGCCAACCCTTGTGCCACCCGTAACTGAACGTTTCTTTTAAAGAAATAGAAATTATAGTGCCCGTACACCCCAAAATGTTCCCCGAGAGTTGAATTATTGGTGTTTTGATAGACAAATGTGTAACCTGTATCCGGATACCCAAAATCGGTCTCCCATTCTTTGTGCCCGTATGTTTTTCTGCTGACACCCAAAATTACCCCTCCTGGATGATTGGTGATCAAATGTGAAATATCCGGATTGTGCAGAAGAATGGAACCATAGAATTGGTTCGCATCCAATACAAAATCCTTTGGAGCATCATCCGTTTGGCACAACCCAAAAAATGAAGTCAAAAATACTAATAGGCTAAGTAGGCACCTCATGGGGCGCTAAAGTAGCAAAATAAAAAAACACCTTTGCTCATCGAATGGAAAATAAAGCAAAAATCAAGCTTGTTATTCTGAGCGCCCGCCTACCGGATGGGCAGGTGGTGAAGAATCTTTTTATCTATCCCAAGATTCTTCGGCTGCTCTGCTCCCTCAAAATGAGAACTTTAAAAAATCTCCTTGGCGATAGCCTTTACATTATCTGATTTTCCCATGGAGTAGTAATGCAGTACAGGAACCCCAGCTTCCCTCAATTCTTTGGATTGCTGAATGGCCCATTCCACTCCAACCTGACGCACTTCTTTATTGTTATTGCAAGCTTCGACAGCATCAATCAGATCTTGTGGCAAGTCTATACTGAATACTTGTGGCAATAGCTGAAGGTGTCTTTTAACGGCAATGGGTTTTATTCCTGGTATAATCGGAACATCGATGCCCATTTCACGGGCAGCCTTAACAAAATCAAAGAATTTTTGGTTGTCAAAAAACATCTGGGTTACCACATAATCGGCTCCTAGATCCACTTTTTGCTTTAAACGTTTTAAATCGGATTGTAAGGATGGGGCTTCCATGTGCTTTTCGGGGTAACCCGCCACACCAATGCAAAAACTGCTCAAATCAGTTGATTCGATGGTATCGTGCAAATAATTACCCTCGTTAATATCCTGAATTTGCTTTACCAATTCCGTGGCATACTGGTGTCCACCTTCTGTTGGGGTAAAATATTTTTCCTCTTTTCGGGCATCGCCTCGCAACGCCATTACATTTTCTATCTCCAAATACTGGCAATCCACTAAAAGGTATTCCGTTTCTTCCTTCGTGAAACCACCACAAAGTACATGGGGAACGGTATCCACATTGTACTTATGCTTTAATGAGGCACAGATGCCCAAAGTTCCCGGACGTGTACGGGTCAGTTTTTTATCCAACAGACCATCCTTCTCCTTATAAATGTATTCTTCCCTAGAGGTGGTCACATCAATAAAAGGGGGCTTGAACTCCATCAAAGGGTCAATATTTTTGTAGAGCTCTTGAATGCTTTTTCCTTTTATGGGTGGCACAATCTCAAAACTGAAAAGGGTTTCCCCGTTCGCCCTTTTTATATAGTCGGTAATTTTCATTGGTTATTGATCAACAATATTGGGAGCCAGCCATTTTTGGGCCACCTCCAGTTTCATATTTTTTCTCTCCGCAAAATCCTGAACTTGGTCTTGCTTTATTTTTCCCAATCCAAAATATTTGGCCTGTGGATGTCCAAAATAGTAGCCGCTCACACTTGCAGCGGGCCACATGGCCAGACTATCGGTCAGTTTTACCCCTATTTTTTCTTCCACGTCCATCATCTCCCATATAGTGAGCTTCTCCAAATGGTCGGGACAGGCAGGGTAACCGGGTGCTGGTCGGATACCACGATATTTTTCTTTGATCAGCTCCGTATTGCCCAAATTTTCATCCACTGCATAGCCCCAATATTTAGTCCGAACTTCTTTATGAAGATATTCCGCAAAAGCTTCTGCAAATCTATCCGCCAAAGCTTTGATCATGATGGAATTGTAATCATCGTGATTTTTTTCAAACTCTGCGGCCAACTCTTGGGTTCCAAATCCAGTGCTTACACAGAAACAACCCATGTAATCTTGAATTCCGGAATCCTTGGGGGCAATAAAATCAGCCAATGCGATATTGGGAACTCCTTCACGTTTTTTCAATTGTTGACGAAGAGTTCTAAAAATGAAGGTTTCTGCTTCATCTGTCATTTCGAGCGCAGTCGAGAAATCTGAAGAAACCTCTTTTTGATTACCACCTCTCGACTTCGCTCGAGGTGATAAACGCACTTCAATGTCATCTTCATCAATTTGATTGGCAGGAAACAACCCGAAAATGGCCTTGGCCTTCAATAGCTTTTCATCCAACACTTGGTTCAAAAGCTCTTTGGCATCTTTAAAGAGTTCTTTGGCCTGCTCACCAACGACCTCATCGGTCAAAATATCGGGATATTTACCGTGCAAGTCCCAACTCCGGAAGAACGGGGACCAATCGATAAATTCTTCCAATTTGTTTAAATCGAAATCTTCCCAGACCTCAATCCCCAATTGGTTTGGTTTTTTTATGTCTGATGGATCCCACTCGATTTGAAGCTTGTTCTTCCTTGCCTGCTCCACGGTCAAATATTCCTTCTGTCTGGTCCTACTCAAAAATTTGTCCCGAAAACTCTCGTAATCCAGCTTGATGGCCTTTTTATAGTTACCGGAAGTCTCATCCTGAAGCAAATCACCTACCACCGTCACTGCTCTTGAGGCATCGTTGACGTGCACCACAGCCTGACTGTATTGCGGGTCGATTTTTACCGCAGTGTGGGCCTTGCTGGTTGTTGCTCCCCCGATCAAAAGAGGCACATCAAAGTTCTGGCGCTCCATCTCCTTGGCCAAAAACACCATTTCGTCCAAAGAAGGTGTGATCAATCCGCTCAACCCGATTATGTCCACTTGTTCTTCCTTGGCCTTATTGATGATTTTTTCGGGCGGCACCATCACTCCCATATCCACAATGGCATAGTTGTTACATGCCAATACGACACTTACGATATTCTTTCCAATATCGTGCACATCTCCCTTCACCGTCGCCATTAATATCTTTCCGGCCGGTTTTGACTTTTCATCCTTCGCGGCTTCAATAAACGGGGTAAGGTAGGCAACGGCCTTTTTCATCACCCTTGCGGATTTCACTACTTGTGGCAGAAACATTTTTCCGCTTCCGAACAGGTCCCCAACCACATTCATGCCCGTCATCAAGTTCCCTTCAATCACGTGCAAGGGTTTGGCTGCCTTTTGACGTGCCTCTTCCACATCTTCAATAATATATTGGTCTATCCCCTTGACCAGGGCACGGGTAATGCGGTCTTGTAGCGGTTCTTCTCTCCACGAAAGGTCTACTTTGCTTTCCTTTGCGGTTCCCACAACGGTTTCTGCAAATTCCAATAGGCGTTCGGTGGCATCGTCTCGCCTATCCAACAGTACATCTTCCACATGTTCGAGCAAGTCTTTGGGTATATCATCATAGACCTCCAACATGGTAGGGTTTACAATCCCAATGTTCATCCCAGCTTTAATGGCATGGAACAAAAAGGCTGAATTTATGGCCTCCCGTACAGGATTGTTTCCCCTGAACGAGAACGAAACGTTGCTCACTCCCCCACTGACACTGCAATAAGGAAGGTTTGCCTTTACCCACCGAGTTGCTTCTATAAAATCGATAGCGTTGCGCCTGTGTTCCTCCATTCCTGTGGCGACCGGAAAAATATTCAGGTCGAAAATAATGTCCTCTGGAGGGAATTTTACCTTGTTGACCAGCACATCATAAGATCGTTTGGCAATTTCAATCCTACGTTCCAAATTATCGGCTTGGCCAACTTCATCAAAGGCCATAACAATAACTGCCGCACCATATCGTTTGATCAATTTGGCATGTCGGATAAATTCTTCTTCTCCTTCTTTGAGACTGATGGAATTCACCACACATTTACCCTGCACCACTTGCAGTCCAGCTTCGATAATTTCCCATTTGGAACTATCTATCATGATGGGTACTCGGGCAATATCAGGCTCTGATACAATAAGATTCAAGAATCTGACCATGGCTTTTTTACCATCTATCAAGCCATCATCCATGTTCACATCAATAATCTGGGCACCACCGTCCACTTGATCTCGCGCGACATCTAGGGCCTCATCAAATTTTTCTTCTTTAATGAGTCTCAAGAACCTTTTGGAACCTGCCACATTGGTACGTTCCCCTACATTAATAAAATTGCTTTCCGGGGTTACGACCAAAGGTTCGAGTCCACTAAGTTTCAGATATCTTTGTTCGTTCTCTTTTACCATAAGTTTAAACTATGCTGGAGTCAAAAGTTTTCTCGGTTTATAATCTTTTACCACGTCGGCAATAGCTTTTATATGTTCTGGGGTAGTCCCGCAGCAACCGCCAACAATGTTTACTAGACCTTTTTCTACATACTCCTTAATTTGAGCAGCCATTTGTTCGGGTGTTTCATCATACTCTCCAAAGGCGTTGGGCAGTCCCGCATTGGGGTGGGCCGATGTGGCAAATTCCGATTTTGCCGAAATCACCTCCAAATGGGGCACCAATTGTTTGGCCCCCAAGGCACAATTGAATCCGATGGACAAAATGGGAATATGGGAAACAGAAATCAAAAAGGCCTCGGCCGTTTGTCCGGACAAAGTTCTTCCCGATGCATCAGTGATAGTACCACTAACCATAACGGGAATCTCAATATTGCGTTCGTCCTTTACCTCTTCAATCGCAAAAAGGGCTGCCTTTGCATTTAGGGTATCAAAAATAGTTTCTACCAATAAAACATCTGAACCTCCATCCAGCAGGGCCTCTACTTGTTGTTTATACGCTATTCGCAGTTCATCAAAAGAAACGGCACGATAGCCCGGGTCGTTAACATCTGGCGACATACTGGCCGTTTTGTTGGTCGGACCTATGCTCCCTGCCACAAATCGGGGTTTATCCGGGTCTTTTTTGGTGAATTCCTCTGCTACTTGCTTTGCAATCTTTGCTGATTCATAATTCAGTTCATACACCAATTCTTCCATTCCATAATCGGCCATGGCTATGGTTGTACCCGAAAATGTATTGGTTTCAATAATGTCCGCACCTGCTTCCAAAAACATTCGATGGATATCTTTGACGGCCTCAGGACGGGTCAAGGACAACAAATCGTTGTTTCCCTGCAAATCACTGGGCCAATCCTTGAACCGTTCTCCCCTAAAATCTTCCTCTTCGAATTTATAGCGTTGCAACATGGTGCCCATGGCCCCATCCAACACCAAAATCCGTTTCTGCAATATATCTTCAATTTTTTCCATAATACATTCTTCCTTTAAAAAAGGCTGTAATGGTATCAAGAAAAGTGCGGTAAATACTTTGATAATGTATTTTTTCGTTATCCTTCCCCAATGGCAGGATGTTGCTCCGTACTTTCCCGAGAATCGTTCAGGATAAGGGTAGAATGTAGCACCTTCTCGAAGTCGAGGGTTGCTAAGGCTTCAACGGGTCCAATCCCTCCACCTTTCTTGATAACACTTTCAACTTATAAATGAACTGAACTGCAAAGAAACGGTACTCCCCAGTGAAAAGCAAAAAATGCCCCTGAATTTTTAGAAAACCAACAATAAAAAAACGGATTGATCGCTCAACCCGTTTTTATCAAATTTATGTGATGTTTTTTAGACCATCATTCCGCCCGAGACCTCAATGCGTTGCGCATTGATCCATTTTGCGTCATCCGTACACAAGAAAGCTACCACACCGCCTATGTCACTAGGAATTCCAACACGGCCCAAGGCTGTAAAATTGGATATAGCGGTCCTTTTGGCTTCATCATTTTTATTGGTTCCGCCACCAAAATCTGTTTCAACGGCCCCAGGGGCAACCACATTTGACCTTATTTGACGTACTCCCAATTCTTTTGCTTGATATCGGGTCAATGCCTCGATGGCCGCTTTCATGGATCCATAAACCGAATAACCGGGAAAGGAGAACCGTGCCAATCCGCTGGAAATATTGACAATGCCTCCACCATCAGCAAGGATGGGCAACAGTTTTTGGGTCAAGAAAAAGGCTCCCTTGAAATGAATGTCCACAAGAGTGTCGAATTGTTCTTCGGTGGTTTCACTAATCAGGGCATTGATCCCTATCCCGGCATTGTTGATCAAGAAATCAATCTTTGATGCCCCGAAATGGGAATCAATCACTTTTTTGACCTCATCCGCAAAGGCATCAAAACTTTGGTTATCGGCAACATCCAGTTGAAGCGCGTAGGCTTTTTGACCGATTTTTTCAACTTCGTTCACCGTTTTGTCCGCCTCATCCTTGTTACTGTGGTAGGTCAACAAAACATGCAATCCTTTCTTTGCCAAATTGATGGCCATATCCTCACCCAGTCCACGGCTACCACCGGTTACCAATGCAATTTTCTCTTTGCTCATTTTATTTGATTTTTGATTTTCTGATTATCCGTTTAATATCGTAATGTTGTTCTTGGTGTCATGCTGAACTTGTTTCAGCATCTCATCCTACTGAATAGGAGCATCTTTATGTGACCCTGAAACAAGTTCAGGGTGACGTTGGCTCCATTATTACACATAGCGTATATTCAATTTGATTTTAAAACAAAATTAGCCGTGCATGCCCCAGTAGGGTTGCAAGCATCAATCTGTTTTTTGTAAAAATCAAACTTTGACGGTGGACCTAAATTTTAAAGGGGATAGCTGCGCATGTTTTTTAAAGAAATTGGAAAAATGGGCCACTTCCTCAAAACCCAAACTGAACGCGATTTCGGAAATGTTCCAATCTGTGTTGTTGAGCAGTATTTTGGCTTCCTCAAATATTCTTGCATGGATTATCGCAGTTGTTGTGCTGCCGGTAGTCTCTTTGAGTACTTTATTGAGGTGGTTGGCATGTACGGCCAAGCGCTCGGCAAAGTCATTGGCGGTTTTCAACAACAATCTTTGCGCTGGTGTGTTTATCGGGAATTGTCGTTCCAATAGCTCCACAAACATATCGGTGATACGGATGGCGGCATTTTTTCCGTTTTCCAAGGGTTGGACCGGATGTAGTTTTTGTCCCATGTGCAGCAATTCAATCACATAGGCCCGTATCAAATCAAATTTGAATGGGTAGTCGGAAGAAAGCTCCCTATCTATTTTTTTAAAGAGGTTTTCCAGTTCCGTATAATTTTCCTCCGAGATGTTGAGTATGGGATACCCTCCTGGTTGAAACAGGGGCAGTTTTTCCAAAATGATTCCGCTTTTATCTTTAGATAAAAAGTTTTCGGTAAAAACGCAGAAATACCCTGATTGGTCTTCATCTTGGGGCACATAATTATAGGGAATCCAGGGCGAGGCAAACAAAAGGGCCTTGTCCTCAACATGAATCACCTTGTCGGCATACTCCGCACGGTTTTTTCCATTGATAAGGCTAATCTTGAAATAGGAACGCCTATCGTACCGCATTTCACCTTTGCTCAACCTTGTACGGTACTCGGCAATATTAAAAACATTGAAATGGCCGATATCTTTCCCTATGTTCTCGGGAGTGGGCAAACTTAGTTTACCATAGAAATCGCGCAATGTAAAAAGACTGTCCATTTCCTTGTAAAATTCAAATATACTTTAAAAACAAAGACACCCCCCAAAATTGCTTCTGGGAGGCGTCCTCTCTTCTAAAACAAATAATTAATTGATACTCTGCACTACTTCTTTTTTGGCCTCTTTTTTGGAACCGTCAAATCCTTGTACACCGCCAACGGTGGTATATTTCATTACAAATCGCTTATCTGGATTGATGATTTGATAGGCAAATTGACACATTACGGCCGCTTCGTGGAATCCGGATAGGATCAACTTGAGCTTCCCTGGATAGGTGTTGACATCTCCAATGGCAAATACCCCTGGAAGATTGGTCTGATAATCCTTCGCATTGTTCACTTTGATGGCGTTTTTCTCTATTTCCAAGCCCCAGTTGCCCAATGGCCCCAATTTTGGGGACAATCCGAACAATGGGATAAAGAAATCGGTTTCCACATAGGTTGACTCCTTTTCTTCATCGTTGTACTTGATCACTACGGCATGCAGGTCATCCTTACCATGGATTTCCTTTACCTCGGCCTTGGTGAACAATTGAATTTTGCCCAATTTGGCCAGTTCCCGTGCTTTTTCTACAGAATCGAGCGCACCACGGAATTCGTTTCTACGGTGTACCAAGGAAACTTCGGAAGCCACATCGGCCAAAAAGATGGCCCAATCCAATGCTGAATCGCCTCCACCGGAAATCACTACTTTTTTATCTCGGAACTGCTCCGGATCTTTGACCATATACTCAACTCCCTTGCTTTCAAACAATCCAATATTTGGAATCATTGGTTTTCGCGGCTCAAAAGAACCAAGTCCGCCCGCAATTACAACAATCGGGGCATGATGCTTTGTTCCTTTGTTTGTGGTAACGATATAGGAACCGTCTTCTTGCTTATCCAAAGTTTCTGCACGTTCTCCCAAAGTAAAACCAGGTTCAAACGGTTTGATTTGTTCCATAAGGTTATCCACCAAAGTACCTGCTAAAATCTCTGGGTAGGCCGGAATATCATAAATGGGTTTCTTCGGATAGATTTCCGAACATTGTCCTCCTGGTTGTGCCAATGCATCAATTAAATGACATTTTAGTTTGAGCAATCCCGCTTCAAATACAGTAAACAACCCTGTTGGTCCCGCTCCGATTATAATGATATCTGTTTTGATCATAATTCTACTATTAAAATGGTCTTGAAGTCCCCTTCGACTGCGCTCAGGGTGACATACTTCGACCTGACAATTTTTATATTTTCTCTAGCAATTTTTTTCCCTGATATTGATATTCATTTTGAATATCCAATATTTTTTGACGATGGTTGACCACCTCGCCTATAACAATAATGGCGGGATTGGACAGCTGCTGCTCCTTTGCCTTGTGCTCAATAGAAGCAACAGTGCCAATACCGATTTTTTCGTTTTCCGTGGTACCATTTTGAATGATGGCCACTGGGGTTTCCTTTTTCCCCTCTTCTTTAAAGAGCTGCATGATTTCCCCTAATTTGGACATTCCCATAAGGATAATTACCGTTGCACTGGATTTTGCGGCCAAGCATACATCGCTGGACAACTTGTGTTCCTTGGTAGTTCCCGTTATCACCCAAAAACTTTCGGCAGCCCCCCTTTTGGTTACGGGAATATTTTGTGATGCCGGTACGGATACCGAGGATGAAATTCCCGGCACTACGGCCACTTCTACCCCAAATGCTGATGCATGTTCCATCTCTTCGGCCCCTCTACCAAATACAAAGGGGTCTCCTCCTTTCAGTCGTACTACGTGCAATCCTTGGATTGCTCGTTCAACAATCAAATCGTTGATTTGTTTTTGTTGATAGGCATAGCAACCCTTGCGCTTGCCCACAAATATTTTCTCCGCTTGTGGGGCGTGCTCCAATAATCTGGAATCAACCAAGGCATCGTACAGAACCACATCTGCACTTTGCAGGGCCTTGATCCCTTTTAGGGTGATCAATTCCACATCTCCCGGACCTGCGCCCACTACTGTTAACTTTCCACTACGCATGTTCCAACTCTAATTTTCTGTATGCTTCCAACAGTTCCAAAACGTTTTTTGCATCTTCTAAATAGCTTTTTGCAAAAGCTTCGGATGGTTTGTTCTTGTTTAATTGAAGGGCTATTTTATCAAACCCGCCCTCAAAGCCAATTTTTCCTGTTTCCACATACAGCTTATCAAAATCCCTAATGATACTTGCATGGGTATTGACCTTAACTTTCTCTGCTGTCAACAATGCTTTGGCAGAGTTTACAATGGATTGATAGGAGTAATAGATACTTGCTGCCCATTTTCCATCATTGATGGCCTCTTCGGCATTTTCTATTTTCTCTTGACTCTCAAAGAAGAGTGTGGCCACTAAGTCTACGATTACCCCAGCACATTCTCCGATTCCTATCTCTTTTTTATATTTTTCCTCGTTGCCCCAATCAATAAAATCTTCTTGGGTTAGATTGTCCACATCCGTCAAAGGTTTAAGGAAATCATAAAAATAATGCTGTCCTTTTTCCTCGTAGTAATCGGTGAAGGACGCTCCGTTTCCGTTGGCTTCAAAATCATCCAAGATAAGACGCAAGGCCTGTGGCCCTCGCTTGCTTGGGATTTTGGCCACTTTATCGGCAAATCTTGCATTGCCATCGCCATAATTTCCTCCTCCCAACAAAACCTGAAGGGCAGGTGCCACCAATTTATCCTTGGTACGCACGGACATTCCCTGAAACCCGATATGGGCCATATTGTGCTGTCCGCAAGCGTTCATACAACCACTGATTTTTATGACAACATCTGGATTGTTGATGTAATGTGGGTATTCGGCTTTGATAACTCTTTCCAGCTCATCGGCGATTCCCGTACTACTGGCAATTCCCAAGTTGCAGGTATCGGTTCCAGGGCAGGCTGTGATATCCAAAGCCTTGTTATAACCTGCTTCGGCAAAACCCGATTTCTTCAATTCTTGGTAAAAGAAAGGGACCAATTCCTCTTTTACGTAGGGTATCAATATATTTTGTCTGAGGGACAAACGAATCTCCCCAGCTGCATAGTCCTGCACCAGTTTGGCCAACTCACGGGCCTTATCGGTATAGAAATCACCCAATAGCACTTTGATACCGATAGCCACGTAACCTTCTTGTTTTTGAGGCACCAAGTTGGTGGATTTCCATTGTTCGAAAGCTTCTTGGTCCTCAATGGTAACTTCCGGAGCTTCGACCTCAGCAACGTTTACTTTGGGGTAATCTTCAAAGTTAATGGGATAGGTTTTGTGCGGGATGGCCAATTGTTCTTCATCGAGCAATTTCTTAAAACCATCTAGACCAATATCCTTCAACAAGAATTTCATACGGGCTTTTGCCCTACTCTTACGTTCTCCGTATCTATCAAATACACGGATTACGCTTTCCATCAAAGGAATAATTTTATCCGTAGGCAAAAAGCTGTACAGTTCATCGGCGAGGCGTGGCTGCGATCCCAATCCACCGGCCAACATTACTTTAAAGCCTCTTTCGCCATCCTTTTCTTTGGCAATAAAGCCAAGATCATGCATGTAGGACAATCCGGTATCTTCATCACTGGCAGAAAAGGAGACTTTGAATTTTCTTCCCATTTCCTGCCCAATGGGGTTTCTTAGGAAATACTCGAACACGGCATGGGCATAAGGCGAAACATCAAAGGGCTCGTTTACATCGATACCTGCCGTTTCACTTGCCGTAACGTTACGAACAGTATTCCCACAGGCTTCTCGAATGGTTACTTCATCCCTTTCCAATTGCGCCCAAAGTTCGGGGGTCCGTTCCAAATCCACGTAGTGAATCTGAATATCTTGACGGGTGGTAATATGCAATCGTCCACGGGAATATTCATCAGAAACATCAGAAATCCTAAGCAATTGATTGGAAGTGACTTTACCATAAGGCAACTTTATTCGAACCATTTGTACCCCTGGTTGACGCTGTCCGTAAACACCACGGGCCAAACGAAGACTTCGGAATTTTTCTTCATCTACATTTCCACCTTTGAACTCTAGGATTTTTTTCTCCAATTCTATGATGTCCTTTTCTACGACTGGGTTTTCTATCTCTGTTCTGAAACTTTTCATAATCTAGTTTTCCTATCTATTTTATAGAGTTAATTAAAAAAGCACCCCCTTTCTCCTACCGAGGTAAAAGAATATTATTCAATAAATCCTACGCCTGCTGTTGTGTTTGTTCGACTGTCGATTATAATGAAAGAACCGTTGGTACGGTGATCTTTGAACCTATCATAAAAAATAGGTTTGTTCAATTTAAAGCGCACTTTGGCAATATCATTCATTTGAAGTGAAGTTACATTTTCTTCAATTCCGGAATAATCTGGATGAATCCTATGCTCAATGGCATCCACCTTGGCGAGTACTTTATTCACCCCATGTTGAAGCATGTACTTTCCACCTGGTGTAAAGTTGTCACTGTCCATCCAAGATACGGTAGCGGTCAATTGTTTATCCACAGTGGGCAAATCACCGGCTTTTACCAACATATCCCCTCGACTTACATTCACCTCATCTTCCAAAGTAATGGTAACCGAGGATCGTCTTGGTGCTGTTTGGTATTCCTTATCATAAAAATAAATGGCCTTTATTTTGGACTGTGTCATCGATGGCAATACCACTACTTCGTCGCCTACACTAAGCTCTCCGCCATATACTTTTCCAGCAAAACCACGAAAATCGTGAAAATCTTCAGTTTTTGGACGAATTACATACTGCACGGGAAAACGTGGAGTACCCGTGTTATAAATATCCTTCTGGTCCAACTCCTCCAGATGCTCCAAGAGTGTTTGGCCTTTGTACCAAGGCGTTTGCTTGGAACGATTCACCACGTTGTCACCCTTTAAGGCACTAACGGGTATGAAGGTTATATTTTGATCTTGATAATCCCTTTTCCCCATCAATTCTGAAAAATCGGCCTTGATTTTGTTATAGGTTTCTTCGGAAAAATCCACCAAGTCCATTTTGTTGATGGCAACAATCACATCTTTCACCCTCAAAAGGTTATTGATAAAAAAGTGACGGTGTGTTTGCTCAATCACTCCTTTTCGAGCATCAATCAAAATAATGGATGCTTGAGAAGTAGAAGCTCCGGTAACCATATTTCGCGTGTACTCCACGTGTCCGGGAGTATCGGCAATGATGTAACTTTTGGTTGGTGTGGAAAAGTAAATATGGGCTACATCGATAGTGATACCCTGTTCTCTTTCTGCTACCAAACCATCAGTGGCCAAAGAAAAATCAAGATAATCGTATCCTTTTTGTTTGCTGGTTCTTTCAATGGCCTCCAATTTATCGTCGGTCATTGATTTTGTATCGTACAACAATCTTCCGATCAAGGTACTTTTACCGTCATCTACACTTCCTGCTGTTGCTATTTTTAATACTTCCAATGCTTTGTCTTTTTAGATTTCCACCTTCGTGGAAATGACTTTTGTTTTTTAGAAATAACCTTGTTGCTTCCGCTTTTCCATGGCGGCTTCGGAACGTTTGTCATCAATTCGAGCTCCCCTTTCCGAGATTCTGGAGTCCCTGATTTCGGAGACTACCTTATCTATGGTGTCGGCATGGGATTCCACTGCTGCGGTACAGCTCATATCTCCCACGGTTCTAAAACGTACCATTCGTTCTTCCACTTGCTCATCATCGGCCCTAAAAACCACATCATCCTCGGCAGACCAAATCAAACCATCCCGCAGGAAGGTGTTCCTTTTGTGTGCAAAGTAAATGGATGGAATTTCTATGTTTTCTTTTTGGATATAGCTCCAAACATCCAATTCTGTCCAGTTGCTTATTGGGAACACTCGTACATTTTGTCCTATTTCGATTTCACCGTTGAGCATATCGAACAATTCTGGTCGCTGGTTCTTTTCGTCCCATTGTCCAAAATCGTCACGCACTGAAAAAATACGCTCTTTGGCTCTTGCCTTTTCCTCATCTCTTCGGGCCCCTCCTATACAGGCATCGAACTTAAATTCTTCAATGGCATCCAACAGGGTTGTGGTCTGCAACATATTCCTGCTGGCATATTTACCAGTCTCTTCAACTACTTTTCCCTCATCAATGGAGTCCTGAACGTTTCGTACAATCAGTTCCACACCTAGTTCTTCTACCAATCTGTCCCTAAACTCGATGGTTTCGGGAAAGTTGTGGCCCGTATCGATATGCATTAAGGGAAAAGGTATTTTGGCGGGCCAAAATGCTTTTTGGGCCAAACGTACCAATGTGATGGAATCTTTTCCTCCGGAAAACAACAGTACAGGTTTTTCAAACTGTGCCGCCACTTCGCGCATAATATAAATTGCCTCATGTTCCAGAGCATTTGCGTTTGGTCTTTCAACACCGTTCAAGGTCTCTGGTTTTTTTATTTCTTCTGTAAGTGTACTCAAAGTTCAATTTTGTTTTTACCTCGTGCTTATGCTCAAGGGACAATTACTATTTTATTAGGTATGCAAACCACATTCGCGATTCGCCAATACTTTAGTCGGATCAAAATATTTATGTTCGTTCGGCAAACCCTGTGCTTTTAAATAAGCATCCAACTGGGTATCGCTCCAATGGTAAAATGGGCTCACTTTAAGTACGCCGTCTTTGCTCAAACTCAAAACATCCAAGGAATCCCTGTGGGCGGTTTGACCTTTGCGTAGGTTTGTGAACCAAACATCTGGTTTGTGCTCGGCCATTGCCCTGCGGAAAGGTTCCAACTTCACCTGTTCTGTAAACTCTTTGTGCAAAGGATCATCTATTTGTGGAATCCCCATAACTGCATCGCGGTGGGAACTTGTCTGTTTTGGTACATATAATTTTATGTTGAGTCCCAATCTGGAAATCAACTCTTCGGCATGTTTATAGGTTTGAGGTGTATTGTAGCCCGTATCGCACCATATTACCGGAATGCTTTTATCCACTTCGGTAACTGCATGGAGGATGGCCACTTCATAAGGTCTAAAATTAGTGGTGACCACGGATTTTTTACCATGACTTATTGCCCATGATATGATTTCCTCTGGCGGAATGCCCTTAAACTGGCGGTTCAAATTCTGTATTTCTTCTTGCGTCAATGCCATTGCCATTAATTTTATTTACCCCATTTGATGGAGTTCCATATTCTCTCGTGAAAAAAATAAAGCACCATTTTGGTGACCAGTTCCACCAATCCAATTGAAAAAGCCATACTTAAGGTCCCTGTTACGACCCAAGATATCAATATAGTATCCAGAGTTCCCACAATTCTCCAACTTATGGATTTTACGACACTTCTTTTGGGGCTTTCCGAAGCGTTGTCCTTTGCATAAGTACTTTGCTCCTTGTCGCTTTTTATTATCAACTGATCAGTAATCATTTACATTCTTTTATTACCCTACTTGATTAGTAGGAATTTCAAAAGTAAAATTATTTTTCAGAACAAAAAGCAAAATGAATCATAAATTTACTTTTACCCTATAGTTTTAGTAGATTATCGATGTTAAATAGCGAATTTTGAGAATTTTGAATCTGAAATTCCTTAATTGAAGAACGAATTAAAGTAAATCGGCTAGCGTATTGTTCCGGTAGACATCCAGTGCACTGTCTCTTACTTGAAGCATTAGCTTATGAACAGAGCACTCCACCTCATCCGGACAGTCATCACATTTTTCGTAGAAATTTAAGCTCACACAGGGAACCATCGCAATTGGTCCTTCCAAAACCCGCATTACGGTGGTCATGAGTATGTCTTCTGGGTCCTTAATTAGGTAGTACCCCCCACCCTTACCTTTTTTAGAGCCCAAAAGTCCATTTCTGCGGAGCGTGAGCAAAATACTTTCCAAAAACTTTTGGGAAATATTCTCTTGCTTGGCTATTTCGGCGATTTGGACAGGTTCCCGTCCCTCGACTTTTGCAAGATAGGTAAGTGCTTTGAGTCCGTATTTTGTCTTCTTGGAGAGCATCGCACGAATATAGGGAAAATTAACAATCTACCTCTAAAACCAATTTTAAGAAAGGTTATCCTAAAGCCTGCTCAATGTCAGCAATAATATCATCGATATGCTCTAGGCCCACGGACACCCGGACCATTCCATCGGAGATTCCCACGGCCTTACGTTCTTCTGTGGTGAGCTTACTGTGCGTGGTGGATGCGGGGTGGGTAACAATGCTTCGGGCATCACCCAAATTGGCAGATAAGGATAATAGTTCAATACTATTGAAGAATTCCCTGCCTGCGTCCAGACCTCCTTTTACCTCAAAAGCAACAACACAACCACCAGCTTTCATTTGTTTTTTGGCGACTTCATGTTTTGGATGGGATTTTAAAAATGGATATTTCACCCATTCAATCTTATCATGACCTTCCAAATAGGTCGCCAATTTCAAGGCGTTTTCACAATGCCTGTCCACTCGAATCGCCAAGGTTTCCAAACTGCGGGACAGCACCCACGCGTTGAACGGTGACAATGCAGGGCCGGTGATACGGGAAAAACGATATACTTTATCCATCAACTCACCGCTCCCTACCGTGATTCCAGCAAGCACTCTTCCTTGACCATCCATTAACTTGGTTCCTGAGTGAATCACTAAATCAGCACCAAATTTTATAGGTTGCTGTAAGTAAGGGGTCGCAAAACAGTTGTCGATAATAAATATGAGTCCATGTTTTTTGGCGATTTTCCCCAAAACTTCCAAATCCAGCACATCCACTCCGGGGTTGGTCGGTGTTTCAGCATAAAGGATCTTGGTATTGGGTTGGATCAATCCTTCAATAGTGGAAAGGTCATTGGCATCAAAATAACTGGTGCCAATATTCCACTTCGGAAAAAACTGTGTGAACAGGGTATGGGTAGAACCAAAAATACTCTTGGATGATATTACATGATCGCCGGCATCCAGCAAGGCCGCCAAGGTGGAAAAAACTGCTGCCATGCCCGAGGCATAGGCAAAACCATTCTCCGCACCTTCCATCTTGCACACTTTTTCGATTAGTTCGTTCGAATTGGGATTGGAATATCTGGAATAAATATTCCGGTCCTTTTCCTCCGCAAAAGATGCGCGCATATCTTCAGCATCTTCGAAAACAAAGCTCGATGTCATGTAAATTGGACTGGAATGTTCCAAATTTTGACTGCGCTCCATTTGTGTTCTTATCGCTTCTGTCTCGAATTTTTTCTTCTCCATTACTTATTATTATTGGTGACTTCGACTACGCTCAGCCACCAGCACCCAAAACACGGTAACTGAGCGTAGTCGAAGTTATATCTTTTCTGCTATTCTTAAAATATCTCCAAATACGCCTCTTGCCGTTACGGCCGCCCCAGCTCCAGCTCCTTGAATCACCAAGGGATGCTCCCCGTAGGACTCCGTATAGATCTCAATAATGGAATCGGAACCTTTTACCTGCCCCAAGGCACTTTCTTTGGGCGCAGAAATCAATTTCACCTCCAAAACACCCTTATCTTGCTGTAAATCACCATGCAAATCACCCACATAGCGCAACACGTGCCCTTGTTCTTGGCCCTCTTTGACCTCCTTATAGATTTTATCCATTTCCCCGATGCGTTCCATGAATTTTTCAAAATCCAAGGTTTGAAGCTCTTCGGGAATCAGGTTTTGTACATCAATATCGGAAAACTCATTTTGAAGATCTAGTTCCCTAGCCAAAATCAACAATTTCCTTCCCACATCATTACCAGATAAATCTTCCCTTGGATCAGGTTCGGTAAAGCCGCTTTCCATAGCTTCCTTTACAATTTCTGAAAAAGAAACATCCTTCTCTGAAAAGGTATTGAAAATATAACTTAATGATCCAGAGAATACTCCTTTGATTCGCGTAATATTTTCTCCGGAAAGGTGTAACAATTTGATGGTATCAATTAGAGGCAACCCTGCCCCTACATTGGTCTCGTAGAGATATTGCTTTTGATTTTTATCCAAACACTTCCTAATCGATTTATATTTCTCAAAACTCAGCGTGTTTGCAATCTTGTTTGATGAAACCAAGTCGAAGCCGTGCTCGATCAATAATTCGTATTGCTCTACAAATGTATTGCTCGCCGTATTGTCCACCGCGATCAGGTTTTCCAAATGATATTGTTTCGCAAAGGCTATAATATCTTCAATTTGATAGGGTTGCCCCTCTTTTTCCAAACGTTCTTTCCAATCGGCACCAACTCCTGAAGCATCCAAAAGTACTTTTTTGGAATTTGCTACGGCAAACACTTTTAAGTCAATACTTTTTCTTTCCTCAATACTGCTTTTTGAATCCAAAACCTGACTGATCAGCGTGCCTCCTACATTGCCATGTCCAAACAATGCCAGATTGATTTTCCTCGCAATTCCGAAGATCTGCCCATGAATCACATTGATGGCCTTGTTCAAATCGGATTTCTTCACCACCATACTCACATTCTTGCCAGTAACCGTGTTGTTGAACAGCAAGGGCGTGATTTGGTTTTTCGCCAATGCATTGAACGGTTTGTGGAAGCTGCTCAAATCCATCCCAACGATGGAGATAACGGAGACATCCTTAACTACCGAAATCTGGTTGATGTCTTGCGATGAATAATCCGTCTCGAATTCTTGGTCCAGCACTTTTTTGGCCTTATCGGCTTTGGATTCGTCCACAACAAGGCCAATGCCCCGTTCCGAAGATCCTTGGGAAACAATTCCGACACTAATGCCATTTTGGCCCAAAGCTCTAAAAATCCGCATGTCGACACCCACTTTTCCGAGCAGTCCCCTACCCTCCAAATTGATCAGGGCCATGTTATCGAGCACCGAAAGGGATTTAATTCCGCCATTGTCAGTTTTTGGCCCTATCAATGTTCCTTCGCTTTCATCGTTGAAGGTGTTGCATATGCGCAATGGAATATTTTTCTCGATCAACGGAATTATGGTCTTCGCGTGCAGAATGTTGGCGCCAAAATTGGCTAATTCGTTCGCCTCGCCATAGGAAATCACATCAATCAACTTGGCATCTTGCACCAAATCTGGATTGGCAGTAAAAATACCGTCCACGTGGGTATAGTTGATTAGCTCGCCAGCGTCCAAAAAGTTGGCCAACAGGGCTGCTGAATAGTTGGTTCCATTTCTTCCCAAAGTAGTGGTCGCCCCTTCTTTGTTGGAAGCGATAAAACCGGTAACAACAGAAATGGTCCCAGCTTTCAGGTTGTGGAAATATCGAATCACATTTTCTTTGGAAAGTCCCTCATCTACCTCCGCATTGCTATAACTATCATCAGTTTTGATGAGTTTACGAGAATCCAAGAGCTCTGCTTTGATTCCCTTTGCGTTCAACGCAGCAGTCACATATTTACCTGATATCAGTTCGCCGAAGGACAATACTTCATCCTTGGTTTTGAGGCTGTAATCCCCTGTTAAGGAAACCCCGTTCAATATTTTTTCAATGGTGGTCAGTTCCTCATCAATATCTAGACCAACAAAATTGTTTTTCTGATAGTTGGTGAACTTTTTTAAGTCCGACTGAAAATCAGCTCCCTTGGCTGCTTTGTCGAGCAAGCTTTCCAATTGGTCCGTCGCCTTTCCTCTGGCAGAAACTACCACTGCGAAATGCTCTTCTTCTTGATGCCTTTTCCTGATGATATTCAACACGCGCTCAATACCTTCTCCGTTGGCCAGAGATTTTCCACCAAACTTTAAAATTTTGATGCGCTCGGTGTTCGTGTGAAAAACAGTCTCCAACAATTTTTCCAATTGTTCGAACTCCATCAAAAAGGCATCGTGACCGTGTACGGACTGCACCTCGCCATAGGTTACGTTGGTGTTGGCCTGGGCCAACCTTTTAAACGTCTCTTTGTTTTCTTCTGCTGTGAAAAACAAATCGGAATTTACCCCGATGATATGAATTTTGGTGTCACTGTCCTGCAAAGCCTTAAAGGCTTCTTCCCCATTACGGGTAATGTCGATGGATTTCAACAATTGGTTCATCAACTTATATGCGGACAACTGAAAACGCTCTTGCAGTTTTTCACCATGGTGCATCAACCAAGATTCCACGTTGAACACCTGAAGCTCCTCGTTGGTACTTCTTTTGAATCGTTCTTTGAACGATTCCGGAGTACGATAGCACAACATAGCGTGCATACGGGCATCGTGTACGGGTTGTTTGGAATTGACCAAGAACTGCTCTTGAATCTGACAATTGGCAATCAACCAATCCGTAGATTTCCAATCAGACGCCACAGGAATCAAGTGTTCCGTAATATTTGTATTGATGGCGGCCATTTCCCAAGCAATGCCACCTCCCAAAGAGCCGCCGATAATGGCGAACAATTTATCGATCTTTAATTGCTCCAATCCCCAGAGAAACATTCTGGCGATGTCTCCGGCTACAAAGTCTTTATAGTTTTCGATAATAAATCCATCGAAACCATTGCCCGGAATATTAAAGGATACAATGGTGTACTTCTCTGTATCGATACATTTTCCATCCCCGATCAGATCGGACCACCATCCATCTTTCCCAGCCACATTGGAATTACCGGTGAGCGCGTGGTTTACCAAGATTATAGGTGCCGTATGCAAGGGTTTCCCAAATGTCTGGTAGGATAACTCTATTTCCTGCTCGCTGCCACTCAGTGTTTTAAACCTTTCTATTTTCAGATACTTTAACATAGCTATTCCATCACATTATTAACTCCGATTAAAGACTTGCAAAGGCATTTTTTAAATCTGCCTTTAAATCGGACAAATCTTCCAAGCCTACGGACAATCGGATCAAATCTTGGGTTACCCCTGCGGATCCCTGATCTTCTGCACTCAACTGTTGGTGCGTTGTACTCGCAGGATGGATGATCAAGGATTTTGTATCGCCAATATTGGCCAACAACGAAAATAGTTTGGTCTCGTCGGCTATCTTCTTGGCGGCCTCATACCCTCCCTTGACACCAAAGGTAACAATACCACTTTGTCCATTGGGCAAGTATTCATCTGCCAAGGCTTTATAGGTATTGGAATCCAACCCTGGATAGTTTACCCACTCAACCTCATCCCTGGTTTCCAGCCATTGTGCCAATGCCAGGGCATTTTCACTATGCTTTTTCATGCGAATTTCCAAGGTTTCCAATCCTTGAATAATCTGAAAGGCATTAAAAGGGCTCAAGCATGCCCCGTGATCCCGTAATCCTTCCACCCGGACCTTGGCAATATATGCCGCGGCTCCAAGTGCATCGTGATAGACCAATCCGTGATATCCCGGAGAAGGTTCAGTGAATTCCGGGAACTTACCACTGGCCCAATCAAAATTACCTGCATCTATTATAGCTCCACCCAGAGCCGTCCCGTTGCCATTGATGTATTTGGTAAGGGAATGAATGACGATATTGGCCCCGTGTTCGATTGGGTTCAATAGTGCTGGTGAAGCAACGGTATTATCCACAATAAATGGTACCTGCGCTGCTTTTGCTTCTTTGGAGATTGCTTTTAAATCCAGTACATCCAACTTTGGGTTGCCCAAGGATTCCACAAAGAAAGCTCTGGTATTCTCTTTTACGGCTTTACCAAAATTGGACGGGTCCGATGGATCTATAAATGTTGTGGTGATTCCCAAACGAGGCAGGGTAACGCTAAAAAGGTTGTACGTACCTCCATACAAACTATTGGAAGCCACAATGTGGTCCCCGGCCTTGAGCAACACCAACAATGCCGTGTTTATAGCTCCGGTGCCCGAAGCTGTGACGACTGAGGCAATTCCACCTTCCAAAGCGGCCAATCGTTGCTCAAGAATATCATTGGTCGGGTTATTGATACGAGTGTAAATGTTACCGAACTCTGCCAAGGAAAAAAGGTTGGCAGCATGGTCGGAATCGTTGAACACATAGGCAGAACTCTGATAAATGGGCACCGCTCTTGTTCCTCCGTTTGCTGTTACATCGTGTCCTGCGTGCAGGGCATTGGTAGAAAATTTTTGATCGCTCATGACTTTGTTTTTTTAATTGTTAAAACGAAAAATTAAAAAGTCAAACTCTTAGCCCGTGGGCGTAAGAAAATCAAAAAGTTATAAGAAAATGAAATCGAAAATGGTCGATTGTCGTTATCTATACCCAACTGGGATAGAATGTAGCACCTTCTCGACACTAGGGGGCCAAGGGTTGCTAAGGTTTCAAAGGGTCTACTCCCTCCACCTTTCTTGATAACTAATCAATACTTGTTTGAACTTCGAACGACAAATATACTGATGGAAAATTTGATTTTCCTAATCTTTTAGGAAAATTTCATCACATGAGCCTGTCCACGAACTTCTACTATTTATTTCAACACGGTAAACTCAACACTGGAATCTGTGAAAACGGTATGCGTCTGTGTTTTGAAATCAGACTCATCCGCCTTAAAGATATTCTCCACATAGGTCTGTGGGTTTAAATCGATAAGCGGGAACCAGGTACTCTGCACCTGAATTTGTAGTTTATGTCCTTTCTTGATGGTGTGGAACACATCCTGAAGCTTGATGTTCACATCCGTCTTTTTGTTGGGCGTAAATGGCTCTGGCTCCGAAAAACTGTTCCTGAAGCGACCACGGAGCACCTCGCTCCTTACCATTAAATGGTAATTGCTCATTTTGAGGTGGTCCTGCATTTCTTCGTTTGTCTCTGTATCCCCTGGGTGCACATCGATGACCTTGACAATCCAATCGGCAGCCGTGCCCGTGGTGGCCACTTTAAGTTTAGCCAAAATATCTCCTGCCAAAGTGAGGTCTTCCTCCATCACATCGGTTTCAAAAACCAGCACATCGGAACGACGGGCGGCAAAACGCTGATCATCGGTCATATACTTTCTTGGGGTGAAAACTGTCTTTACATCTTCGGAATAGGGAACAGGTTTTTTTATATTACTAATAAATTGAATTCCCGTGGTTCCTTTTTGTTCCGAAGTGAGTTCTTGATCTTCGGACAGGTACATAGTTTGTTTGGTGGCGTTCTCTGGTGGCCAGTCATCATACTTTTTCCATTCTTTTCTACCGGTATCAAACACATAAGCCTCGGGTAATCCCGAATTCTTATCGCCTTCTCCTTTAAGGAAGTGGTTGAAGAACTTCGTCTCAATTTCTTCTTGAAAAAACCAAGAAATGGAATCCCCAAAATAGTAGTTTCCCACAGCATTGCGCTGTTTGTCCCTGGCCCAAGCTCCGTGGTCCCAAGGTCCAAAGACCATAGTATTGTAATTGTTCTCGTTGTACTTTTCAATGTTTTTATAGGTTTCCAAAGGCCCATAAAGATCTTCAGCATCAAACCAACCTCCCACTACCATCGTGGCCACGCTGCTCTTCACATCTTTCAAGTGCTGAATAAGTCCCCTACTTTGCCACATAGCATCATAATTCGGATGTTCCTTCAATTCGTTCCAAAAGAAATCATCGGTAACTCCTTCGGGACGCATTGTAGGGGTGTCGGCGGTTTCGTATTCAAAAAAGTAATCCAAATTTTTGAGCGGCCCCGCATCCAAAAAGAATTGGTATTGGTCTTCCGTTGGAAGTTCTGGCAAGGTATACCAAGCTGTATCAATGGGCTGGTCACCATTGGGACGCGGTGTTCCAAACAAAGAAGTTGCCCTGAAATAGCTCAACAAATAAGCACCATTGTGGTGAAAGTCATCAAAAAAGAAGTCCCCTATACTGGCCTGTGGTGAAGCGGCTTTCAACGCTGGATGCGCATCCACGGTAGCATAAGTAGCATAAAATCCTGGATACGATATTCCCCAAACACCCACATTGCCATTGTTGTTTTCCACATTGTTCACCAACCATTCAATAGTATCGTAGGTATCAGAGCTTTCATCCACTTGGTCATCGGAAGTTTTATTCGGAATGTAGGCTCGCATATTTTCGTAATGTCCCTCGCTGAGCCATCTTCCCCTAACATCTTGGTAAACGATGATGTTCCCTTCTTTCATCAAATGCTCGTTAGGACCTATTTTGGTTCTAAAATTACCCTCTCCATAAGGTCTGGAGCTGTAGGGCGTACGTTGCATAATGATGGGGTACGCTTTGGAAGTATCCTTCGGGGAGTAAATGGTGGTATGCAGTTTTATCCCGTCCCGCATTTCAATGTCCACTTCTTTTTTGGTGTAATTCTCAGCTACATAAGTATCAACCTCTTGGACTTCGGTCTTTACCGTTTTTTTGCAACTCACGGTTACAAACAACATTAAAATACTTAGAAACAGGATTCTAACGGAACTTCTCATATGTTCTCTTTTTGATATGCTAAAGCTACTAAAGTTCACGGGAGTATGCCAATAAAAAAGCTATCCAAAAAGTATGGAAATGCGTTATTCTGAATTCATTTCAGAATCTCAAACAAATCAGTATGAGAACCTGAATCAAGTTCAGGTTGACCAAAATCCAACTAAAGACAGCCTCCTTTTTTATTCAATGAAATAGCTTAAACCTATAAACCAAAGGTTTCTTTCACCTTGTCCACCATATCCAATTTCTCCCAAGTGAAAAGTTCCACTTCTTTTTCAATTCTTCCATTGTAAGGAGATTCAAAAACCTTGGTAACGGTTCTGGATTGTTTACCCATGTGACCGTAAGCAGCCGTTTCCGAATAAATAGGATTCCGAAGTTTTAAGCGTTCTTCAATGGCAAAAGGTCGCATATCGAACAATTCCGATGCTTTTTTGGCAATCTCGCCATCCGACATATCCACATGGGAAGATTTATAGGTATCTACAAAAATAGATGTGGGCTCAACCACTCCAATGGCATAGCTCACCTGCACTAAAATTTCTCCTGCAACACCGGCAGCTACCAAGTTTTTGGCCATGTGCCGGGCTGCATAGGCAGCACTTCGGTCTACCTTGCTCGGATCTTTTCCACTAAAAGCACCACCTCCGTGGGCACCTTTTCCACCGTAGGTGTCCACCACAATCTTTCTTCCCGTAAGACCAGCATCACCGTGCGGTCCTCCAATCACAAACTTTCCAGTTGGGTTGATGTGGTAATTGATGTTGTCCGTAAATAATTTTTGAATGCTCTCAGGCAATAATTTTTTCACTTCAGGAATCAAAATATTGATGATATCGTCCTTTATCTTGGCCAACATGGCTTCGTCGGAGTCAAACTCATCATGCTGAGTGGACACCACAATGGTATCTATCCGTTGCGGTATGTTATCATCCGAATACTCAATGGTTACCTGCGCTTTTGCATCGGGACGCAAATATGGAATTCGGGCTCCTTCTCTTCTCAGACCGGCCAACACCTCCAAAATTTTGTGTGAAATATCCAATGCCAAAGGCATATAGTTGTTAGTTTCCGTGGTAGCATAACCAAACATCATTCCTTGGTCGCCCGCACCTTGCTCTTCTTTGGTACCGCGATCAACTCCTTGATTGATGTCCTGCGATTGCTCGTGAATCAATGAAATAACCCCGCAAGAATCGCCACTGAATTTATATTCTCCCTTGGTGTAGCCGATTTTGTTGATCACTTCCCTGGCTATGCTCTGTAGGTCCACATAGGTATGACTTTTCACCTCGCCGGCCAAAACTACCTGACCTGTGGTTACCAAAGTTTCGCACGCCACTTTACTCTCGGGGTCAAAGGCCAAAAAATTATCCAGCAATGCATCACTTATCTGATCCGCAATCTTATCTGGATGTCCCTCACTAACGGATTCTGATGTAAACAAATACGCCATTTTTCTTTTTTAAAATTGAAGATTTGACAAAAAAGTGCGAAGAAGTTCCAAACCCTTGATGAAGAGATGCCAACTGGAGCTGGCATGAACTGCTTTAGCATTTTTCGTGTACCCAATTAAAGGTGCCGAGGTTGCAATCAGTCAAATCTTTCCTCGTTCTGAAGCGCAAAAGTACGTATTTGGAACATATTATAAAACTTTGTTTGCAGCCAATGCAAGATCATCCATTTGAACCAGTTTTTTTTCTTCAAGCGGATATACTTTGTATATTGCGATGATTAAAAACTCCCTGATCAATAAACACCAACTTAAAACACTTACACCCCATGCATATTGCTGTAGCAGGAAATATTGGCGCTGGAAAAACGACTTTAACAAACTTACTTGCAAAACATTATAAATGGGAAGCCCATTTTGAGGATGTAGTGGACAATCCCTATCTGGACGATTTTTACACCCAGATGGAACGTTGGAGCTTTAACCTCCAGATTTACTTTTTGAACAGTAGATACCGTCAAATTTTAAAGATCAGGGAAAGTGGAAAGAGTGTGATCCAAGATCGGACGATTTATGAGGATGCCCATATTTTTGCCCCCAACCTGCATGCCATGGGCCTTATGACCAACCGTGATTTTGAAAATTACAAAGGTCTTTTTGAGTTAATGGAAAGCTTGGTACAGCCCCCGGACCTTTTAATTTACTTGCGTAGTTCCATCCCCAACTTGGTTAGCCAAATCCACAAACGTGGTCGTGATTACGAAAATTCCATTTCCATTGATTATCTCAGCCGCTTGAACGAACGCTACGAAGCATGGGTAAACACCTATGAAAAAGGGAAACTGTTGATTTTTGATGTGGACAATCTTGACTTTGTGGACAATCCGGAAGATTTGGGCGAAGTCATCAACCGTATTGATGGGGAAATCCATGGATTGTTCGAGTAGGGACTTTTTTACTCGACTACCTTTCCCAATTCTTCTTTGCGGACAAAATATTAGGTATATTTAGATGCTTTTGCACGCTAAACAAACCAATATTAAGTCACATGAAAACAATGCAACCAACCAAATATGCAACTTTACTGTTTGCATTCCTCCTCTTTTTTACCACTAATGCCCAAGAACTCATCAAAGTTTCGCCCGAAGAAGCGGGTATGTCTTCCGAACGTTTGGAAATTTTATCCCAAACCTTTCAGGATTATATTCATGAGGATGAATTACCGGGAGCCACAATTCTTGTAGCTCGAAAAGGCAAGGTTGCCTATTTTGAATCTTTTGGGAAGAATGATTTAGAGAACGATATTCCCATGACCAATAATTCCATGTTCAGGATAGCCTCCCAGACCAAAGCCATTGTAAGTGCAGGTATTATGATGCTTCAAGAAAAAGGGAAACTATTGATTACCGACCCGGTCGGAAAATATATTCCCGCTTTTATGGAAACCAAGGTTGCCGTAAGTAAGGATGATGGCTCCTACGACATTGTTAAAGCCAATAGACCCATTACCATCCGCGATTTACTAACTCATACCTCTGGGGTTTCTTATGGGGAAGGAACCGCAGCCGATCTCTGGGAAAAAGCTGAAATCCAAGGATGGTATTTTGCCGATCGGGAAGAACCTATCTTGGCCACAGTAACCCGAATGGCAGACCTGCCTTTTGAGTCGCAACCTGGGGAACAATTTGTTTACGGTTACAACACCGATATTCTTGGTGCTTTGATCGAAGTGGTTTCAGGAAAAACTTTAGATGTTTTTTTACAAGAAAACATTCTTGACCCATTGGGTATGACCGATACTCATTTTTACCTTCCCGAAGCTAAAAAAGAACGTTTGGCCGTAGTGTATTCCCCCTCAGAGAATGGTTTGGAGCGCGCACCTAACCCTGGTGGCATGGTTGGGCAAGGCGCTTATGTGGAAGGCCCTCGAAAGAGTTTTTCCGGTGGAGCTGGACTTTTAAGTACCTCAATGGACTATGCTAAATTCCTGCAGATGATGCTCAACAAAGGAACATTGAATGGAAAACGCATCCTTTCCCCAAAAACCGTTGAACTTATGACGGTAAATCACTTGGGCAAAGCAACCTTTCCATGGGTGGGAGGCACTGGGTTTGGCTTGGGTTTTTCCATTGTGGAAGATTTAGGAGCTAGGGGCACCCCAGGATCCGTTGGTGAATATGGATGGGGTGGTGCTTATCATTCCTCCTATTGGGTAGACCCAAAAGAAGAATTGGTAGTGGTTTACTTTACACAATTGATTCCCTCGGGGGATATTGATGATCATGGAAAATTACGGGCTTTAATCTATCAGGCCGTAGTGGAATAAAAATTAGTTTTCCATTTCCCTCAACCAAATAACCCGTTCGCTCATTAGTGGTTTACTTTGGTTCTTTTTCAAAGTAGTTTAGGATTGGGATGAGCCCACTGCTATTAACTATGCCTTTTTAGGCCAAAAACTTTGAAAATTATGGAACCGAAAAAAAATCCACAACTTGATGTAAGACGAAACAGCCTACTCTTCTTTTTTGTAGGGATGACCTTGGTACTTCTGATGGCCTATTTGGCCTTGGAATGGAAAACCTATCACAACAATGATTCGTGGGATGTTAGTGGTTTAAAAGTTGATGAAGAATTAATCGAAGATGCGACCATTCTGAAACTGAAACTACCTGACCCACCCAAACCTAAAATAAAAACACCACCAAAAATTGAAATTGCGGATGACGAAGATGATATTGAAGAAACTGTAATAGAAGCTTCGGAGCCTGATCAAGACACCGAAATTGCTCCCGTTGAAAGTATTGAAGTTGCAGACAACGACATTCCAGAAGAAATCCCTTTTGTCCTGATTGAAAACGCCCCCATTTTTCCTGGTTGTGAAAATGAAAAGACCGAAAAAGACAAGCGAGCGTGTTTTCAATCACAGATGCTAAAACACATTCGCAAAAACTTCCGTTATCCGGAAATTGCCCAAGAAATGGGACTTCAAGGCAGGGTAAGCGTTATTTTTACAGTACAAAAAGATGGTAGCATTGGGAATGTAAGACTAAAAGGGCCTCACGAAAGTCTGGAAAAGGAGGCCGCACGAATTATTTCAAAATTACCGAGACTAGAGCCGGGAAAACAAAGAGGAACACCTGTTAAGGTACCGTATTCCATTCCCATTACGTTTAAATTAAACTAATATATCTCGACTGCGCTCGATGTGACAGCATAAAAAAACCACGCCATTGGGCGTGGTTTTTCCAGCTTTGCTATAAAGCGCGAGCTAATCCTTTGCCTCGGCACTCTTATATGCTTGTATCTTTTTTTCTAGTTCTTCTTTGGTGTCGGCCATAAGCTCTTTGGTTTCCTCCACTACTTCCCCATTAACTTTTGCACTAGAAGTAACAACTGCTTTGTAAGCTCCATCTTCAGTATTGCTTACCTCTACTCGGATCTGTTTTTCAACAGCCTTTGTTTCTTTCATGCCCTCTTCTGTAATGGTGATCATAGTACCATCCGCTTTCATCATACCTACTTCATCAGCTGGAGCAAGGCTCACCAAACTAGGAGCTATCACCAAGGCCACAACTGACATCAATTTGAGTAAAATATTCAAGGAAGGACCCGACGTATCCTTAAAAGGATCACCAACAGTATCACCTACGACGGCTGCTTTATGGGCATCGCTACCTTTACGGCCTTCGCTTTCAATGGTCTTTTTGGCATTGTCCCAAGCACCTCCAGCATTGGATTGGAATATGGCCATTAAAACTCCAGCGGTGGTTACACCTGCCAAAAGTCCGCCCAACATCTCAGCTCCGCCAATAAACCCTACGGCAACTGGAACGGCGATGGCCAACAATCCCGGCAACACCATTTCCTTGATGGATGCCTGTGTGGAAATCTCCACACATTTTTGATATTCTGCTTTACCATCTGCGGCTTCAAAAGTCTCCATATCCTCTTTGCTTGCTTTGGAAAGGTCCGAATCATACTTACGCATAACGGCCAAGGCAGCTTTCAATTCTGGAATATCCTTAAACTGACGGCGTACTTCCTCAATCATGGACATGGCAGCTCTACCCACCGCATTCATGGAAAGAGCGGAGAACACAAACGGAAGCATACCTCCTACCAAGAGTCCCGCCATAATATCAGGCTGTGACACATCAATGGATGTAACTCCAGCTGTCTTCATAAAGGCTGCGAAAAGTGCAAGTGCGGTCAATGCAGCAGACGCAATGGCAAAACCTTTACCAATGGCCGCTGTGGTGTTTCCAACAGCATCCAATTTATCGGTACGCTCACGGACTTCACTTGGCAATTCGGCCATTTCCGCAATACCTCCTGCATTGTCCGAGATAGGTCCATAAGCATCAACTGCAAGCTGAATACCAGTGTTCGCCAACATCCCTACGGCCGCAATGGCAATTCCGTACAGACCAGCGAAGTAGTGAGATACCAAAATTGCTGCAGCAATCAAAATAATTGGGATGGCCGTGGACATCATTCCAACACCAAGACCTGCAATAATGTTAGTTGCAGACCCTGTTTCTGATTGACGTACAATGGAGTTTACGGGTTTTTTTCCTGTTCCTGTATAGTATTCGGTAACCTTACCTACCAAAAGTCCAGCAACAAGTCCAGCAATAGTCGCCCAGAAAACTCCCATAGCTGTAAACTCTTTCCCGCCTTCCACCCAAGATTCGGGCAACATTGCGTTGATGATAAAGTATGAAGCAATCAACATTAAACCAGCTGATCCAAACTCACCAATATTCAATGCGGTTTGAGGGTTTCCTCCATCTTTAACCCGTACGAAGAATGTACCGATGATTGACATTATGATACCTATGGCAGCTAAGGCCAGAGGTAAATATACGGCACCAAGGCCATCAAAAGCAGCTTGAAATTCCGGCAATCCGGCAAAAACCGCACCCAATACCATAGTACCAATTATAGAACCTACATAGGATTCAAAAAGGTCGGCACCCATTCCGGCCACATCCCCTACATTATCCCCCACATTATCTGCAATGGTTGCAGGGTTCAATGGGTGATCTTCAGGTATTCCTGCTTCTACTTTACCAACTAAATCGGCTCCAACATCGGCAGCTTTGGTGTAAATACCACCGCCTACACGGGCAAAAAGTGCTATGGAAGATGCGCCAAGGGAGAAACCGGAGAGTACATTTAAAATTTCGGCAAGTTCCCAGCCTTGCCCACTGTAAATCATAAAGAGACCGCTCAATCCCAAAACACCAAGTCCCACAACACCAAGCCCCATTACGGCTCCACCGGCAAACGCCACTTCAAGGGCTTTACCAAGAGAGGTTCTTGCAGCATTGGTAGTTCTTACATTGGCTTTGGTCGCGACTTTCATTCCGATAAATCCGGCCAAAGCGGAACAGATGGCCCCTACAATAAAGGAAACGGCCACCATGCCGTTGGAACCTGTTTCGTTGCTTCCCTTGAAGAAGAGCAAAACGGCCACACAGACCACGAAGATGCTCAGTATTTTATATTCGGCCTTTAAGAATGACATTGCTCCATCTGCAATGTTCTTTGCAATCCTTGCCATTTTTTCGTCCCCGACCTCTTGTTTTGAAATCCATACATTCTTGATGAATACATACAGGAGGGCCAAGACACCAAATACAGGCAAAAATTTTACGATTAAATCCATAGGTTAGATTATTTAGAAATTTTTAATGCCAGCTAATGTAGTAAAATACGAAGTAATAAAAAAAATGCGCCTTTAATTATTAAAAGCGCATTTTTTTAAAGTTATATTTAGGTAATTTATATCGTGTAAGCCCGCCTTTTTTTGTGGTCGCTATCTTCGTAGCGTTGTACACACTCATGGTATATTTTAACGGCCTCGTTAACGTCTCCCCATCCTCCGGTATCTACCTTCTTCTCTTCCAAATCTTTATATACTTGAAAGAAGTGCTCAATCTCCTTTAATCGATGTGGGTTCAATTCACTTATATCATCTCTTTTGCTCCAAATTGGGTCGGAAACCGGAACACAGATAATTTTTTCATCAGGACCTTTTTCATCGGTCATGTGAAAAACCCCAACAGGTTTTACCTCGATCACCACCATCGGATAGGTTGGCTCGGTGCACAGGACCAATACATCCAACGGGTCGCCATCCAAGGCCAAGGTTTCTGGAATAAACCCATAATCGCCCGGATACATCATTGAGGAAAATAAGGTTCGATCAAATCGAATTTTGTTGAGGGTAAAATCGTATTCGTACTTGTTTCTGCTACCTTTGGGTATTTCTACCAGTACATCAAAGGTAATACGTGGTTTTTTAGACATGTTAGTGATAAATTTATTGTGCAAAAATAACCAGTATAACTGGAATAGGGCGTATAAATTGGCTGTTTCGTATTAAATAAAAGAATTTCTTGAAACGAACAATCAAAGAGGCAGAGCCGTAGATGTATTTCACTTGTTTTATTTGCACCCTTTAGTTCAAAAACCAAAATTCCGTTATTTGGATTCCCGTTTTTCACGGGAATGACAATTTCAGTAAAACCCAAAGGGCCGCCTTTGATCAAAAGCTAAATCCGAAGGTTCCAGTTATCCCAAATGCTCTCGCATCTGGATTATCGAGGTAGTTTCCTCTAAAGTTAAAGTCAATCCGAAGTATTTTAAAAATGTTCCCCACACCAAGAGAATATTCCCAATACACTTGGTCCTCTGGAGCCATTAAAGGAATATTGGTCGGGGCACTCAAGGCTATGTTTTCCTCGGACAATTGTCCCCAAGCACCTCGGACTCCTACAATTTCCCTAAGATTGAGTTTACGCAATAATGGAATACGCGAGAATAATCTACCATTGAAGTTGTGTTCCAAGTGCACCGTAGCATAGGTATCGGTAACAAACTCGTAGAAATCCAGATTGGGAAATACATTATACAATGAAAATAGCGTCTGGTTACCCGGGATTACACTCAACAGCCCCAAAGGCACTTCCCCAAAGGTTTTTCCAAGTTCAACACTACTGGTCAACCTACCAAAACCGCCTATTTGCCATGGCTGTTGGTAAGAGAATTGGATTTTCTCGTAGTCAAAATCACTTTCCAAAAATCCATCCACACCTTTGGTGTATTTGAGGACCAAGGTGCTGTAATCATCATTAATGCTGGAGCGTTCCACTCCGTAACCAATGGTACGCTTGCCCGGTGTATAGATCAATGTGGTGTTAAGGTCAAACTGTTTTATTTCGGATGAAATGCCCGTGGGTGAAGCCGGGTCAACATAATCCAGACTAAATGCGTCAGGTAAAGCAGAGCTCAAGGTCCTAAAGGAACCGCCCACATTGATCTTGAAGTTTTTAACGGGCTCCATCTCCACATTCAGGGTTGACAGATTAATGTTTGTTAGACGGTCGTTGGAACCCACGGTAACCAAGGAGGATGAGGCTATACTTCTTCCCATTACATCATTGGTACTGGTAAGACTAAGTCCCAATTGTTCAATGTCCCTTCGATTTCCTCCAGATACAATGAGTCGGTTTTTTCTATCGAGCAAAAACTTGCCCGAAAACCCGTGCTTAAATTTTTTATCATCAAAACCATAGGCCATATATCCTTCCAAACGCCACATATCGTTCTGTCCAAAATAGGTCCGTGCACCGGCCCGCATACGAATACCTTCGGCATCATTATAACCAAAGGTGCTGTAGATATCACCAATATCGATATTCCATTTGTCTATTTCCACATATCCGGACCCTAAAATACTGACGATATCGTAGTATGTCCTGAACTTGGGAACAGTTTTTAAGGTATCCAGCAGTTTAAAGATTCCCGACTCATCCTCGTTCAAACTTTCCAAACGGGCATTTTTCCAGAAAACGATATCCTGCGAGAAAACCCTTGGGTCATACGGGTCGGCAACTGCCTTGTAAAAATTTTCTGGACGTGGGTTATCAAAATTATAATTATCAAAAACCGTGGTGCGTTTTCCATACACTCCCCGTGATTCTTCTTTTTTTGAAAAACTAAAATCACTCAACATATAATCCCGCTTCAAGAGAAAAACAGAATCGCTGACCACCTCAAAATCCTGCTCTATATAGATTTCCTTCACCCAATTGATATTGGCACTTTTGGTAACCTGCATGTTAATTTTTTTGATGGCAAAGGTGGTATCGTTCACCCAAAAGTCCCCTTTAAAGGTGAGTTCGTTTTTACGCCTCGGGTAATAAATAATATTGTAGCACCATTTATTGTCAATAAAGGTACTGTCGGACAAGACGTAGTTGTAGACATCAATTCCCGTTTTGGACAAGGGACTGGTGAAGCTTTTATCAAAAAACTTAAGGTAATTATCGTAAATGTCGTAATCGGAATATAAATCCTCCACAAAAGCGGTTATGGCCTGATTACCACTAAAACCTGAACTTTTATTTCCCAAAACATCTTCTTTTTCCCTATCCATTACATTATCGCCATACACTTTGGAAAATGTTTCGTTGAGGAACATGGGTAAATAGGTTTTTCCTGTGATTCGGGATGTATCCAAGTCCTCGAACATAAACTCCAACCCTTTGAAGAGTTTACTTTTGATCAAGGCACTGTCGATGGTATTGAGGTCAAACTCAATTTTTTCATATTTATCGTACTGGTACTGTTTAAACTTGCGTACTCCGTTCTCCCGTTTTTTGGACCAGATCTTTCTTAAAATATCGATGGCCGGATTATTTTTTTTGGATTGTTTACCCGTATAAACGATTACCTCTTGAAGTTGCTCAGTAGATTCTGTAAGTATGATCTCCATGCCATAGTTCACCTTTTGCTCCAAGGGAATTTCCTTGGTCTCGTAACCAATGAAAGATACTTTGATGGCATCATAGGTTTCGTCGGACTCCATATAAAAGCGCCCGTTATCATTGGTAATGGTTCCTTCGGAAGAGTTTGCAAAAATGATGTTGGCAAAGGCAATGGGCATGCCACTATCGTCGGTAACTACGCCTTCAATTTTAGTCTGTGCAGTAACGCAGGTAATAAAAGTCAGAAAAAAGACGGAAAGAAATCTTTTCATAGGCAGATATAAGGGACAATTGGAAAAACACAATGGTTCACCCACTAAACTTAGGTCAAATTTGGTTCAAAGTAATTTTTAATCAAAAAATATTCCCTAAAAAAAGCCCCATCAACAATGTTGACAGGGCTAATATACCGTACAAATATGATTCTAAAGCTTATATAACACTTTCTTAACAGCCTTTACAACATCTTCGTGGTTTGGCAACCACTCGGCCAAAAGAACTGGCGAATAAGGTGCTGGCGTATCCGCGGTGTTCAATTTTACGATAGGTGCATCCAAATAATCGAATGCTTTGTCCTGAACATGATAAATAATTTCGGTAGCCACATTCCCAAAAGGCCATGCTTCTTCCAAAATAACCAATCTATTGGTTTTCTTTACCGAGTTAAGGATAGCATCGTGGTCCATGGGACGCACTGTTCTTAAATCTATGATTTCACAACTGATACCTTCTTTCTCCAATTCATCAGCAGCTTTGTAAGCTTCTTTGATGATTTTTCCAAAGGAAACAATCGTCACATCGGAACCCTCCCTTTTAATATCGGCAACCCCAAGTGGAATGGTATATTCCCCTTCAGGAACTTCACCCTTGTCGCCATACATCTGTTCTGATTCCATGAAAATCACGGGGTCATCATCACGGATGGCCGTCTTCAACAGTCCCTTAGCATCGGCAGGGTTCGAAGGAACCACAACCTTAAGCCCTGGAGTGTTGGCATACCAGCTTTCAAAAGCTTGTGAGTGCGTTGCACCCAATTGCCCTGCAGAAGCCGTTGGCCCCCTAAATACGATCGGGCAATTGAACTGACCTCCCGACATCTGACGAATTTTGGCGGCGTTGTTTATTATTTGGTCTATTCCCACCAAGGAGAAATTGAATGTCATAAATTCTATAATCGGTCTGTTGCCGTTCATAGCAGAACCCACGCCGATTCCGGCAAAACCAAGTTCTGAAATCGGGGTATCGATTACCCGTTCTGGTCCGAATTCATCCAACATGCCTTTGGAAGCTTTGTAAGCACCGTTGTACTCGGCTACTTCCTCGCCCATCAAATAAATGGTATCATCCCTTCGCATTTCTTCGGACATAGCCTCGGCTATTGCCTCTCTAAACTGTAATGTTTTCATTAAATCGTACTAAATATTTATAGTCTGCTTAAAAACGCAAGCAAAAATAGCAAAAACTACCCGAAATGTGCTTGGACAAAAACCAAAAAAAGCACAAAATTTATTATGCATGCATAATAAATTTCAGATTTTATACCTATATTTGAGCAGATAAACCTTTAAGTATATATGAAGATTTTAGTTTGCATAAGCAACGTACCGGATACTACTTCCAAAATCAATTTTACGGAAGGCGATACCAAGTTTGACACAAACGGGGTTCAATTTGTTATTAATCCAAACGATGAATTTGGGCTTACCCGAGCCATGTGGTTCAAGGAAAAGCAAGGTGCAACGGTCCATGTGGCCAATGTTGGCGGGGCCCAAACCGAGCCTACCATTAGAAAAGCCCTGGCCATTGGTGCCGACGAAGCCATTCGGGTAAATGCCGAACCAACGGACGGTTTTTTTGTGGCCCAACAGTTGGCCGAAGTGGTCAAAAATGGGGATTACGACCTTATAATTGCCGGACGTGAATCCATCGACTATAACGGTGGTATGGTACCTGGAATACTAGCCACTTTGTTGGATATAAACTTTGTGAATACCTGTATAGGTTTGGAAATAGATGGAACCAATGCAACCGCAATTCGCGAAATTGATGGAGGTAAGGAAAAAATAAGTACTTCGCTCCCATTGGTTATCGGTGGACAAAAAGGACTGGTTGAGGAAAGTGACCTTCGTATTCCTAATATGAGAGGCATTATGATGGCACGTAAAAAAGCATTGAACGTGGTTGAACCAATTGATGCCACACAACCTACACAAGACCAAAAATTTGAAAAACCTGCTGCCAAAGGACCCGTTAAATTGGTCGATGCCGGTAATGTGGGAGAATTGGTCGAACTGCTGCACAACGAAGCAAAAGTGATTTAAAATCAACTACCTTTGGGCAAACCCACGAGGTATTCAAACAAAGAAAATTAATTCATTTCGACGTAGAACGTCGGGGAATAAAACCCTCAATGAGGGATTAAAATCTAAAAATCCCTGCCTGCCGCAGGCGGGCAAGTTCCAAAAATATCTTGGAATTTGGGGTTTGAATATTGAAATTTCAAAAAATTATGTCAGTATTAGTATATACAGAATCCCTAAAGGGGAAATTCAAAAAAAACGCCTTCGAAGTAGCTTCTTATGCACATAAAGTGGCACAGGACTTAGGCACAAGCGTTACCGCGGTCTCTTTTAATGCTGAGGATGATGCCTCATTGGGAGTCTACGGAATTTCCAAGGTTTTAAAAGTCACTGATGACTCATTGGCAACTTTCAATGCCAAAGCCTACGCTGATGCATTGGCCCAAGCTGCTAAAGCAGAAGATGCCAAAGTAATTATATTGAGTTCCAGCGCGGACAGCAAATTTTTGGCACCCATCCTTGCGGCAAAATTAATTGCGGGCTACGTACCCAATGTAGTGGCTGCACCGGAAAGCACTTCCCCATTTGTGGTGAAGCGAACCGCTTTCAGTAACAAAGGATTTGCCATGACGGAGATTTCTTCCGATATCAAGGTAATCGGAGTTTCCAGCAACGCTTTTGGAGTAGTGGAAAATAACGTTTCCGCTTCTGTGGAAGATTTTAGCCCATCTTTAGATGATGATGCCTTTACAGTTAAATCCGTAGAAGTGGACAGAATAGTCGGAAAAGCGACCATTGCCGATGCCGATATTGTGGTTTCTGGGGGTCGTGGACTCAAAGGACCTGAAAATTGGGGCATGGTTGAAGAATTGGCCGATGTACTTGGAGCCGCAACGGCTTGTTCCAAACCAGTGTCCGATATGGGATGGCGTCCGCACAGCGAACACGTAGGACAAACCGGAAAACCGGTTGCGAGCAATCTTTATATTGCCATCGGTATCTCTGGGGCCATACAACATTTGGCAGGCATAAATGCTTCCAAAGTAAAAGTAGTCATCAACAACGACCCAGAAGCACCGTTCTTTAAGGCCGCAGATTATGGAATTGTTGGGGATGCTTTCGAAGTAGTACCCGAACTCATCGAAAAATTAAAGGAATTTAAAGCACAAAACGCTTAAATTTTGTTAATTTGCCCATTGCAAGGGGCTGTTCAGATAACTGGTAAAGCCACTTATTTGAACGGCCCTTTTGCTTTAGGAGGAGATATATGAGTTTAGTAAGGTTAAAAATAAAGGGGATTTCATACAGCCAAACACAAAATGGCGCGTATGCCCTTATTTTAAATGAAGAGGAGGGAGATAGAAAACTTCCCATTGTTATAGGCGCATTTGAGGCACAGTCCATTGCCATTGCATTGGAAAAAGAGATAAAACCGCCCAGACCCTTGACCCACGATTTGTTCAAGAACTTTGCGGACAGGTTTCAGATTGTGGTCAAGCAGGTGATTATCCACAAATTAGTGGATGGCGTATTTTATTCCAGCATTATTTGTGAGCGCGATAACAATGAGGAAATTATTGATGCTCGAACCAGTGATGCCATTGCGCTTGCACTCAGGTTCAACGCTCCTATTTTTACTTACAAAACCATTTTGGACAAAGCTGGAATCTTCCTAAAATTCTCTTCCAAAGAAAAAGAAGAGGGTGAAGATGACAGCATCATGGTCGATGAAATCCTTCAAGAAGGAGAGGCTGTAGAAATAGAATCCGGTTCTGATACACATGGGTACCGAGAAATGTCCTTACAAGAACTCCATAAAGAACTGGATAAGGCAGTAGCCAACGAAGACTATGAAAAGGCTGCCAAATTGAGGGACGAAATTTCCAAGCGCAAATAACCAACCAACGTACATGGCGAAAAAGACCCAAAGTTTACTGATACTTTTATTCATTTGTTCGGTCACTTTCGGCCAAGATTCATTGCCCGCAGATTCACTTAACATTGCCATTGGCTCCACCATTACGGAGAATATCCCACAACAGGGAGCAACAGAAATCATCCCCAACCAAGGGTTTACCATTACCACTTTGTTACGTGGTGCTTTGGGTATGGCGGCGCTCATCCTTATTTCATTTTTGTTCAGTTCCAACCGAAAAGCCATTAATTGGAAAACGGTGGGCATAGGCCTATCCCTTCAAATATTGATAGCCATTGGAGTATTAAAGGTTCGTTTTATTCAATACCTATTTGATCAGGTAGGAAACATTTTTGTAAATATTTTGGACTTTACCCGGGCAGGAAGCCAATTCCTGTTTGAAGGGCTTGTGGTGGATATGGACACCTTCGGCTATATTTTTGCCTTTCAGGTATTGCCGACCATTATATTTTTCTCCGCTTTGACCTCGGTACTTTATTACTTGGGGGTTATTCAGGTGGTGGTTAAATGGATGGCGTGGTTACTTTCCAAAACTTTGGGAATATCCGGGGCTGAAAGTCTTTCCGTGGCAGGTAACATTTTTTTGGGTCAGACCGAGGCCCCTTTACTGATCAAGGCCTATCTGGAAAAAATGAACAAGTCCGAAATCCTTTTGGTGATGATCGGCGGCATGGCTACCGTGGCGGGAGCCGTTTTAGCCGCCTATATTGGATTTTTAGGGGGCGACGACCCCGAACTACGCTTGGTATTTGCCAAGCACCTTTTGGCCGCATCGGTAATGGCTGCACCTGGCGCCATTGTCATTTCAAAAATATTATATCCCCAAACGGAAAAAGTAAATACCGATGTTGAGGTTTCCTCCGAAAAAATTGGTGCAAACATCTTGGATGCCATTGCCAACGGAACTACCGAAGGCTTAAAACTCGCCTTGAATGTTGGGGCCATGCTCCTGGTTTTTGTAGCTTTTATTGCTATGATCAACGGCATCTTGGGTTGGGTCGGTGATGTAACCACCTTTAATAATTGGATTGCCGCCAATTCCCCTTATGAAAGTTTTTCTTTGGAATCCATTCTAGGAACCGTGTTTGCCCCACTCATGTGGCTCATTGGTGTCGCCAACGAAGATATTATGCTCATGGGTCAGTTGCTTGGAATAAAATTGGCCGCAAGCGAATTTGTCGGATACATTCAATTGGCCGACCTTAAAAATGTGACGAGCGGTGTACACTTCACTTATAACAAATCCGTAATCATGGCCACGTATATGCTCTGTGGGTTTGCCAACTTCGCATCCATCGGCATTCAAATTGGTGGTATCGGTTCTTTAGCTCCCGGTCAGCGTAAGGTACTTTCTTCTTTTGGAATGAAGGCGGTTTTGGGCGGATCGTTAGCTTCCTTGTTGTCCGCTACCATTGCGGGGATGATTTTGGGGTAGATAGGGATAAAAGAATGGAGAGAGCGTCAGTTCGAGTAATTTTTGGTGGTTGAGCCCTTCGACTATGCTCAGGATAAACTAAAGTCGAAACCAAAGAAAATCGTATCGAGAACAAGCGTTACTTTATTGAAATTCTGACTCTCGATACAATTTTTATCGTTTTCACGCTAAAAACCACTCGAGTTGACAAATTTTAATCAAAATACTTTGCTTACATCTTTAATACACCAATAACACTTCAACCAAAAACCCTTACCCTTTACCCCATCACAGTTAATAAACTTTTCATAAGTCTTTCCGATTTCTGTTTCAAAAACTTGATTATTGAAGTAATTTAGATGGATTTATTTTTTGTCACATCGAGCGCAGCGGGGATGACCTAGGTTTAATCTGATAAGATTTCTCGATACAATTTTCCGCTAGCGGAAAACCACTCGAAATGACATTGTTAACGGAACAGACAGCATGAAACAATACCACGACCTTCTTAAACACGTATTGGAGCACGGGAACCAAAAAGGCGACCGTACAGGAACAGGAACCTTGAGCGTTTTTGGCTATCAAATGCGATTTGACCTCTCCGAGGGCTTTCCCATGGTGACCACCAAAAAATTGCACCTGAAATCCATTGTTCACGAACTTTTGTGGTTTTTAAAAGGCGACACCAATGTGGCCTACCTCCAAGAAAACGGCGTGCGTATTTGGAACGAATGGGCCGATGAAAACGGTGATTTGGGCCCCGTGTACGGACACCAATGGCGCAATTGGAACAGCGAGGAAATTGACCAGATCAAGGATGTGGTGGAAACCTTGAAGAACAACCCCAATAGCCGTAGAATGTTAGTTTCTGCATGGAATCCCAGCGTAATGCCCGATACTTCGGTTTCTTTCTCGGAAAATGTGGCCAACGGAAAGGCAGCGCTTCCACCCTGCCATGCTTTTTTCCAGTTTTATGTGGCCGATGGCAAACTATCTTGCCAATTGTACCAGCGCAGTGCGGACATTTTTTTAGGGGTACCGTTCAATATTGCGTCCTATGCCCTGTTCACCTTAATGATGGCCCAAGTATGCGGTTACCAACCTGGAGAGTTTATCCACACCTTTGGTGATGCGCATATTTACAACAACCACATGGAACAGGTGGAACTGCAATTGAGCCGTAACCCACGCCCCTTGCCCACTATGCAACTGAACCCCGAAGTAAAGGACATTTTCTCTTTTACCTTTGACGATTTTGAACTGCAGAACTACGACCCGCACCCGCATATTAAAGGGGTTGTGGCGGTTTAAGCCTTAGTTTGTACCGAAAGGCAGATTTCCACAAATTATGAATATAATATGGATGAGCTAGAACAGATTACATCAAAAGAATTGGAATCATTTCCCAGTTTAAGTCAATATAAGTCAGATTTATCAAAACTTGGTAAACTAGATTTAAGCCAGCTTAATGTTGAGCAAAGACTAGATAAAATCTATGATTTGGCTAGAACCATCCCTGGCAGCATTGGATGGATGAAACCTGAACAATTTAATTATCATAGCTTTTATAGGGTACGTAAAAACATTGATAAATCTGTGGAAGATATAACATTAGTACAAACATATTCATACCCTCCTCCTAAGGCTTGTTTTGAGAATGGCAGAGCTAATTTAAAGGGTAAAAGTGTATTCTACTGTTCCAATGAAGCGGATGCTGCCATTAGAGAAACCAAACCAGAAAAAGATGATGAAATATATTTAAGTGTTTGGAAAGGAATTGCGAAAAATAGTATAAAAATAGGAAATCTTCTGCCTCCCAATTTAAACAGACAAAACATTTGGAGTCATATGGCTAAAGAGGTATTTGAACAAACCATTAATTCATTACCTAGTAAAGTTGGAGATAGATCTAATCATATCTTAACTCTTTACAGATTCTTTGCAGAAAAATTTCGGAGCGAACAAAAGCCCTATTATCTCACTTCAATAATTAGTTGGGAATATTTATACGGTCAAATGTGGAGAGATTTTATTGTATACCCTAGTTATTTATCAAATGAAAGATTTTGCAATATGGCTTTCCATCCAAACTCCGTTAATCAAAATTTGAAATTTGATAAATTAATCAAATTGAAGGTAATGGGACATAATTCGGATGGACCAATTTTTAAGATAGGAAGCAAAGTAGGATATATTGAAAACACTAAAATGTTATGGCGAGAAAAAACAGGACAAGAAATTAACCTTTTTAAAAAAATTAAATAATGTGTTATTTAATTAAAACCCCCCTGCTAGCGCGAGCCTCTTGGCTCGTGTCAAGTACAGAATGTTAAGTGGGTGGAACGAGCGTAACGCTCGCGCCAACAACGGCGTCATGCTGAACTCGTTTCAGCATCCCATCAAAATAGGCAAACAAGCTTGTGAGACCCTGAATCAAGTTCAGGGTGACGGTAAAATAGTTGATGTACAAGCAGAAACAGTACTAATCTGTAAAATTGTACATTTGATTCAAATCAGTATAAACAAATAATTCCCATGAAAACCACCGCAATCACCCTTTTTGCCGCACTATTATTTGCCAGTTGTGGCGAACAACCTAAAAAAGAAACCACCGAAAAAGAAGAAGAAAAAACTGTGAAAGAAACGGAGGCAACAGCAGTACCAAAATTGCGCCACGTAGTATTGTTCAAATTTAAGGAAACCTCTTCCGAAGCCGATATACAACAGGTAGAAGAGGCCTTTAACGCCTTGCCCTCCAAAATTTCCGAAATAAAGGGCTACGAATGGGGCACGAACAACAGCCCGGAGAATTTAAACAAAGGACTTACGCATTGCTATTTCCTGACCTTTGCCAGCGAAGAAGACCGAGACACTTATCTTACCCACCCCGACCATGTAGCGTTTGGCGATATTGCCGGCCCACACATTGCGGATGTGCTGGTGGTGGATTATTGGACGGAGTAATTTAAAAGATACTGAATTTGAGTCAGCATCACGATTACGATAATATTTCGTTCTTTAATTGATATAGCAACAATGAAATATTTCTTCGCCTACCTTTTTTGTGTTCTTCTCGGTCCAACCCAACTCTTATTTGGTCAAGACGGAAACACTATTGAACTTGGCAACACTTTATCGATACACTCACAGATCCTCAATGAGAATCGCAATCTCTTAGTAAGCTTACCTGATTCTTACCAAGACCCATACAAAGCCAATTCAACGTATCCGATAATTATTTTATTGGATGGATTTGTTCACTTTAAAGTCACTTCTGGCATTGTAGGTTTTATGGGTTCACGCACCAATCGAAACTATTTGATGCCAGAAACTATTGTGGTTGCCATAGAAAATGTAGATCGTGAACGGGATTTTACGGTTACCAAACTAAAGACCAAACGGCCAAACACAATGGGTGGGGGCAAAAATTTCCTGAATTTTATTGAAAAAGAATTGATTCCATTCTTGGATGACAAATACCGAACAACCTCACATCGAACCTTAATCGGCCATTCCCTTGGAGGTTTGTTGACCATTAACGCCTATTTGGGCGAAGCTAAGCTGTTTGACGCCTATTTAGCCATAGACCCCAGCATTTGGTGGGACGAAACTGTTATGCTTGAAAAAGTAAAGAGTACAACACAGACCTCTATCGGCAAAAAATTGTATGTAGCGACCGCTAACCAAGGAAAAGCCAATTATGAACGAAACAAAAAGCGACACGATAGCTTCATAGCATTTTTGCAAGAGCGTTGGGGTGAAAAACTAACGATAAAGCAGGACTATTTTGAAAAAGAGGACCATCGTTCTGTTCCACTTCCAGCAATTTACGAAGGGTTAAAATATCTAAACAAAACAGTTGAGCAATAAGAGAAGTCCAATACATGTCTTTACCGTATATGCAACCCATATACCACATGACCGTCTTATAAAAACTGTTATGCTATGAAAAAACTATTTTCCTTATTGCTCTTGTTGGTTGTCGGATGTTCTTAAGACGATAGTGATGCCGAAGTATACATTCGATTATCCAATGTTAGCGCCTACGATTATCAAAATATAACCGCGAACACTTCGACCGGGCGTTTGGACTATGAAAACTTAGGTTCCGGTGAGCTTTCAGCATACCAACTGGTTGCAAAAGCATATAGTTATGCCTTTGTTGAACTTGAAATAGATGGAGAAACGTATACGATTCAACCCATAGACTATGTTGGGGAATCAACCTTAAGTAGCGGTTATTATACCTATCAAATAGATGCCAATGATACTACGGAACAATATGACCGACTCAGTATTTCTCTGGTAGAGGATTGATTACGGAGTAAAATCGAATTCCAAAAACGGCTAAGTTCGGGAAAAATCACCACCGGTTTTGGGGTCAACTGATGGTGAATCCAAATGTTTTTATACTTCCAAAACGGCGTTTTCGGTGCCCGCGTAGTCGTTCCACTGGAAACGATCGGCCTCGGAATCGTTGGTGTAATTACCGTCGATCAAGTATCTAAATTCGTAGCTGTTCTCCACAGGCAGGTCAAACGTACCCTTAAAGGTTCCGTTCTTTAATTTCTTCAAGCTACTCTTCTTGGGGTTCCATTTATTGAAATCCCCAACTACAGCAACTGATTTTGCCTCTTCTGCAGCAACAGTAAAAGTTACTTTGCAAACAGGCTTGCTCTTTAGGTATTGTTTTTTGATCGCCATGGTACCAATAATTTAAATTTAAGGGCAAAGCAACAGATAAAACCTCTTATTTACAATGAGTTACGTTCGATTTATCAAATTGATAAAATGCCCCTAACAATAGGGTTACTTTTACAAAAATAAGCACTAATATTTCCTGAAAAATGATTCAGATCATTCAGGGCTTCAATATTCTTGCAATGGCTTCGATTTCATCTTCAGTATTGTAAAAATGAAAACTCAACCGGATGCCTCCTCCCCTCGCGGATGCCACTATATTTTCTTCCGTTAATTTATTGAAAAGTTTTTCATCTCCCTTAATGTTGAAAATAGTACTATGCTGCTTTCTTTTGATGATGGCTGGTTCCAAAAGATGAAGATCAGAAAAGACGGACATGGCCTTTTTGGACAGTTTTTGCAATTGTACTTGCACATCTTCCTGACCAATTTCGTCCAAAAATTTAACGGCGAATTCCAAACTTCCAAAATTGAGGGAATCCAAATGGCCTGGCTCCAAAAATTTACAAAAGGTTATGCTGTTACGTTTGGATGCATCGTTATCCACAGAACCGTTTCCAATTCCACGAAGCTCAAACTGATCCATCACTTCGTCTTTCACCAAGAAAAAGCCATTGCCATAACCGGCCAACATCCATTTATAGGCACTCGTCCCCAAAATATCAATCCCCGAATTTTTAAAATCAAAAGGTTCTGTACCACAATATTGGGTGCCATCTGCCAGAATTATCAGGTTGGGAAACTCTTTTTTTAAATCTTTCAGAAAATCAAAATCAATACGAACGCCATCTACCCATTGCACCAAACTGAGTGCAAGAATATCCACATCGCCCTTTTTGACTTTAGCGTATATGTTTTCCTCCATGTGCTCATCGGCATCCACATAATCCCGCTTAAAATTTCGGGTCTCGAAGGGCCAGTTTACACTCGGGTAATCTTTATTGACGAGCAACACTTTTTTGTCATTGGGCAAACCTTCCAACAACAAATTGAACCCCAAACTAAAATTGGGGACCAAAGCCACATTTTCGGGCTTACAATTGAAAAATTTTCCGACGGTTTTCTTGATTTCGGGCATGTGGGCAAAGCCCTTCATTTTCATTTCGCTACCGCCAATAAGGTAATCGAGGTCGTGCCCTTGACGCCATTCCATCAAATCTTCGCTCAACAGACCTGCGGAGGCGGTATTGGCATAAACACATTGGTTAAGAACAGGGAATTTTTTTCTTAAGTTTTGCATGTCGGGATTTTTGGATACAATTCAGTTATCTTTGTTGATAAAGATAGCCATTCCATGTTGTCATTTGGTAAAAAGAAGAAGCCTGAAATTGATTTGGAGCAACACGAACTTTTGGAATATGCCCATAAACGCATCAAACAAAAGAAAAGGTTGTTCATCCACTGTGTGATTTTTTTGATCGGAAGTATTTTTTTGATTCTCGCCAACAAGGTCCTCAAATACGGCGAGCCTTACGATTGGTCTATCTGGATTGTTTGCGCTTGGTCTTTTTTACTCACCCTGCACACCTTCAATGTTTTTGTAACCTACAAGTTTATGGGCCAGAATTGGGAGCGTCAACAACGTGAACGATTGGTAGATCTTCAAAAGAAACGTATCGGCGAAATCCAAAAAGAAATTGAGACGGACTTTCCGCTTTCCAAAATCAATAAAAAAAAAGATCAGTGAAGCGATTGATCATTATTGCAGCCGCAGGTGAAAACAATGCCTTGGGCAAGGACAACGACCTTGTGTGGCACTTACCGGATGATTTTAAGCGTTTTAAAAGTTTGACCTCCGGGCACAAAATAATCATGGGCCGGAAGACCTTGGAAAGCTTCCCGAAACCATTGCCCAACCGAACGCACATCGCCATTACAAGAGATGAAGATTACACGCCAAAGTTCCCTTGCACCATTGTGCACTCCATTAGTGAGGCCATTGGTTTGGTGAAAGACAATGAAACTGCTTTTATTATTGGTGGCGGCAAAATTTACAAACAATCCATGGCCATTGCCACGGACATAGAGCTCACACGGGTACATGGCACTTTTGAGGCCGATGCTTTTTTTCCTGAAATTGATAAGGACCAATGGGAGTTGGTGAATGAAGAACATCATCCAAAGGATGATAGGCACAAGTACGATTTTACTTACCTTTCGTATACCAGAAAATAGGGTTTAAAAATCCAGATAGGACACTTGGGCGGTCGGACTGTCTATCAATTCTTTCAATACTTTGACCTCTGCATTGGTGTAAAAGACATGCACTGGGTCACCATCAAAATCCGAAAGTAATTTATGTTGCTCCAGAACAGCTTTGGTTTGGCGAGCCACGGCTTCGCCCGAATCTATAATGTTGATGTGTTCTGGCAATATATCCTTAAGCACTGGCATTAAGTACGGGTAATGGGTACAACCAAGCACCAAACAATCTATATTTTGATCTAACATCGGCTGTAAAAAGCCTTGCAAAAGCGTTTTCATCTCTTTGGATTGAATTTTACCTGCTTCAATGAATTCCACCAACCCTTTGCCCTCTTGTTCCAGCACGGTAATTCCTTCGGCGAAGAGTTTGGAAGTATTGTGAAACAAACTGCTGGAGAGCGTTCCTTTGGTGGCCAAAACCCCCACTTTTTTGGTTTTGGTATGTAGTGCCGCAGGTTTTATGGCTGGCTCAATTCCAATAAACGGCACAGCATAATGAGAACGGAGGTAATCTATGGCGTTTGTTGTGGCAGTATTGCAGGCCACCAGAACAATTTTACAGCCTTGACCCAGTAAATATTCCGTATTCTTGATGCTGAGCCTTAGAATCTCTTCTTTTGACTTTTCACCATAAGGAGCATTGGCGCTATCGGCCAAGTAAATGGTTTTTTCGCTGGGAAGTATCTTTGCTACTTCTTTCCAAATGGATGTACCCCCTACTCCTGAGTCAAATATTCCTATTGGTTTTGCCATACCTAAAAATAGTCCCTAAAATTATTATCGCATAAAAAAACCGCTTTTATTAAAAGCGGTTTTTAAATATTGTAAAATCACGGTTTAGAAACCCAATTCTTGTTTTACTTCTTGCAAAAGGTCCGGGCCTTTGGCCACGATCAAGCTCAAACCTGGGCTGGCATCGATTACGTAATCATAGCCTTTGGCCGCTGCTACTTTTTCGATAGCTGCTTTTGCTTTTTCAGAAATTGGAGCAAACAATTCTTGTTGTTTTTTCTGCATTTCTTGCATGGCCGCCTGCTCAGCTTCTTGAATGTTTTTCTCGAACCCTTGAAGCTCTACCGCTCTTTGTTCGTTTTCTTCCCTTGTTTTGGAAGTGGCTTCGTTCTGGTATTGGGTATACTTGTTTTGAAGCTCTGTCATGGAGCTTTGAATGTCTGCTCTGTAGGTTTCTTGTAATTTCTTCAATTCAGCTTGTGCAGCCTTCATCTCCGGCATTTCAGACAATAGTTGCTGTACATTAATGTGTGCAACCTTGCTCTGTGCATTTACAAAACCCGTAGCCGCAACAAACAATACTAGGGCTACAGCAATCCTTTTTACATTTTTCATGATTCTCAACGTTACTTTTTTGACTTTAAATTTAGTGTTTCAATATAAATTATCCTATTGAATCCTTTTGTTGTTCTTGCGCTTTTTTTCGTTCTTCCAATTTGGCTTTCCGCTGGGCTTCACGCTCTTCCAATAATTTTTTCCTTCGTGCTTCGTATGCTTTCTTGCGCTCTTCGCGTTCCTTCAACTTTTCGGCCCTTCTTTCTTCTGCTGCCTTCTCTCTTTCGTTTTGGGCTTCAGCAGCTTGCTCCTGTCTTTCCTTTAGGGCATCACTGATTTGGTCCTCCTCTTCTTGGAACTGCTCCAAACGGCTTTGATCCTCCTGTTTTTTGTTGGATGCACTGATTTTTCTGGTGCGTCCTATCTCCCTTAAAACCAAGTCACTGATATCGTGTCTTTTTTCGGAGTACAACATTACAACATCTGCGGATTTATCAAAAATAAAATCGTATCTTTTATTGGCACCGATTTTTTGAACTTCGTTGAAAACCTGATCCTGTATCGGCTGTATTAAAAGTTGTTTTTGCAATACCAAATCCCCTTGCGGTCCAAAACGGTCTTGTTGGTAGTCCAACATTTCCTTTTCCAAAATTTGGATTTCCTCTTCCCGCTCCAGAATCAGTTCATCGGTCAAAAGCACTTTTTCCGCCATCAAATCTTTTTTCATTTGATCAATAACGCTTTGCTTCAGCTCAATTTCTTGTTTCCATTTTTGGGCCTTGGCGTTTAATTGTTCTGTAGCATCCCGATACTCTTCCACATTTTCGAGGATATATTCCATATCCACATACCCTATTCGCACTCCCCTCTGGGAGAACCCATAAAGGGACGACATCAAAACAACTAATGACAAAAGAACTTTGGTATTCATCTTTGATTCCGCTTTTTACATAGAAAATATCGTGCCAAAATTACTAATTAATTTATAATGAATCATTTACAAATTAGCAATACACGATTTTCCATTGATTAAAACTGCTGTCCGATGATGAAGTGCGTTTGCCAGCCGCTTGGCCCAACTGATCCTGGACGGGCATCGGTATCGAAGCCGTAACCAAAATCAATCCCCAAGAGTCCGAATGCCGGCATAAATATACGTAGCCCCACTCCGGCAGATCTTTTTAACTCAAACGGATTATAATCATTAAAATTGTTGAAGGCGTTACCAGCCTCTAAAAATGATAGGGCATAAATAGATGCCGAAGGTTTTAAGGTCAATGGGTAACGCAATTCCAGAGAGAATTTATTATAAATGGTTCCTCCATCCTGTTCTAAATTACCCGTGATGGCATTCGTAATGTAAGGTGTGAGGGATTGATTTTCGTAGCCGCGAAGCTGCACCACGTCCCTTCCATCCAAGGTAAAGTTTCCTAAACCATCTCCTCCCACATAAAAACGTTCAAAAGGAACATTTCCGATATCGTGGTTATAAGCTCCCAAAAATCCAAATTCGGCATTGGTTCGCAAAGTAAGCTTGCCCACAATGGCCTGATACCAGTCCCCTTTAAACTTTACTTTGTAATACTCTAAAAGTTTGAACCTATCTTCTTCCATTCTTTCCAAATCTCCACTAAGTTGATTGAACTCCAGTTGCTCTTCGGTTGATCCGGGCTCCCCTATTTCATAAAGTCTTCGGGTTGTATCATCAATATCTTCTTTCAACTGTTTATAATCCTTCCCACTGAACAGGGAATAGGGCGGTGTGAATTTGGCGGTCAACTCAAAGTTGGAACCCGAGGTAGGGAAAATTCTACTGGGCCCTTGGGAACTTCTGGAAATACCAAAGGTATAACTTAAGGAGTTGGAACTACCATTACCAAAATTAAAGAGTCCACTATTGTAATCGTTAAAATCGTACAACTGATAGCTCAACGAGTGTGAAATGGTAAAGAAATCGTCCGGCCACTGTACTCTTTTGGCCAAGCCGGCAGAAACCCCCGTAATGGCAAACCCCCTGGATTTATCCACATCCAATCTACCATTTTGGTCATAACCCGTAGCAAATTGCTGTGTCCTAGAAAGTGATAAATTAAACCTCACGGGTTTTTTGCCGCCCAACCACGGTTCGGAGAAATTTAAACTGTACACCCTAAAAGTCCTACTGGCCTGCAAACGCAAAGCAAATGTTTGCCCATCTCCCATGGGAACGGGTTTATAGGCTTCCTTGTTAAATATATTCTTTAAAGAGAAGTTACTAAAGGAAAGTCCCAAAGTACCTATGAAACCTCCGCCACCAAAACCACCTTGAAGCTCAATTTGGCTGGAACCTGATTCCACCAAGCTATAATTTACATCCACAGTACCTGCATTGGGGTCTGGATTTATAATATCCGGAACGATTTGCTCGGCATCAAAAAATCCAAGTTGTCCCAACTCCCTAATGGTCCTTACAATATTGGACTTGCTGTATTTTTGACCTGGCCTTGTACGAATCTCTCTATAGATTACGTGATCGTTGGTCTTATCGTTACCAGAAACGGTAACATGGTCCAAAAAGGTCTCCTTCCCTTCAATGATCCTTATTTCAAAATCAATGGTATCGTTTACAGCGGAAACCTCTACAGGGTTTATACTGGAGAACAAATATCCGTTGTTCTGATACAGGTTGGTTAAATCCTGGGCATCCGGGTCGGAATCGTCTGCAACCCGCTCCTTGAGCAGTACTCCATTATAGGTATCCCCTTTTTTGATTCCCAATACCTGGCTCAACATTCTATCGGTGTACACCGAGTTCCCTACAAAGTCTATATCACCAAAGTAGTACTTATCGCCTTCTTCCACTTTAATGGTCAACTCAATATTTTTCTCATCCAGTTTAACAAAAGTATCCGACAATACCCTGGCATCCCTGTATCCTCTTTCAGCGTAGGTATCAATTAAGTTGTCCAGGTCTTCCTGATAATCTGCTTCAATATATTTGGACTTTTTCCAAAATCGATAGAACTTTTTCTTCTTGGTATTTTTAAGCGATTTTTTAAGCCTTTTGTTGGAGAGTTTTTCGTTACCAACAAAGTTGATGTCCTTTATTTTAACCTTATCGCCCTTGTTTACATTGATGACCATGTTCTGCACATTGGTACCAGTGGTATCGGCAGTTGTGGCAATGCTTACCTTGGCATTTAGAAAACCTTTCTTTTTATACTTGTTCTGAAGGTAATTCTTGGTATTGGCGATTAAACTTTCGGTGATTTTTTTACCTTTTTTAAGATCGGTGTCGTCGATGATATCCTCCACTTTTCTTTTTTTAACACCATAGACCGTAACGTTATTTAAGGTAGGCCGTTCGGTAATATTAAGCTCCAAAAAGATTTTATCATCCTCGATTTTGGTATAATACATTTCTACATTACTGAACAAATCAAGGTTCCACAACTTTTTGATTACGGTACTAATTTCATCGCCAGGTACCTTAATGGGCTGACCAACTCGTAAACCGGTATAACTCTTAACCGTTTGTTCGTTGTAGCTTTGTAAACCCGTTACGGTCAAACCTCCCAAAATGTATTGCTTGCCTTCTTCGAAGTCGGTCTCCTGGGCAATACCGTGGGCTGAAAATAAAAATAATGGGATAATAAGGGCTGAAAGGATGAAATTTGTGATACCCTTAGTTAAGTTGTTCGCTCGTTTTTCCAAATCGTCGTTCTCTATTTTGGTAACTTAATATGGCCTCTACCAAATGGTTTTCTCTAAAGTCGGGCCAAAATACATCAATAAAATATAATTCGGCGTATGCTATCTGCCAAAGTAAAAAATTACTTATCCTGCATTCGCCACTTGTGCGGATAAGCAGGTCTACATCGGGCAAAAAGTGCGCGTAAAGATGTGTATTTATAACTGTTTCATCAATATTTTCGGGGGAAATTATGTTATTTTTAACTTTGGTCGCAATCTGCTGGACCGCAGTTTTTATCTCTTCACGTGAGCCATAGCTCAATGCTAGCGTAAGGGTCATCCCCGAATTATTTTCTGTTTTGGACATTACCTCGGTCAACTCTTTATATACTTTTGACGGTAATGTTTCTATTTTCCCAATGGCCCTTAACCTAATATTATGCTTGTTCAAGGTCTTTAGTTCCCTTTTAAGGGCGTTGACCAAAAGCTTCATCAAGGTATCTATTTCGGTTTTGGGGCGGTTCCAATTTTCGGTGGAAAAGGCATAAAGCGTTAAAAATGGTATCTGGAGCTTTGCACAGCTCTCTACGGTTTGGTTTACCGATTCCACTCCGTTTTCATGTCCGAACATGCGTATTTTGCCACGCTGCTTGGCCCATCTGCCATTACCATCCATAATAATGGCCACGTGCTGCGGTAGTTTTTCTTTGTCTACGTCCTCTAGTGTGTGCATTTTATTGAAAACAATCCTGGCAGGGTTTACGTCCAAAGGTATAGGTTAATGTTATACCTGAAAAAACGTACCAGTCGTCGCTCAATATATTCCCGAATCGGAATTGCTCAAAATTGGAACCTTCTGGGTTACTTGCGTCCAAATTGTCCGTAAAAGTATATCTGGCCCCAATCTCGGCACCAAGAATCAAGAATTGATTTAAACGATACTTAGCCCCAACCGTCATTGGAATTGCAAAACTACCTTCTTTTTGGTTAATATCCTGCATCTGAAGGGCATCAATATAATTAAAATCGTATCTAAAGTAGGTTACACCCGTGTATAAGTAAGGCGTGAAGGCAGGTCCGAGCTTATGAAGATTATATTCCACAAAGTTGATTTCCAGTCCGGCGGAGAACTCCAAAATGGAATTATCCACTACATAGCCCCTTTGTTGCCTGGATTGCATATTTGATTTGGCATCATCGGCAGTCACTTTACCGTAGAGGACACTCCCCCTCCACGCGTAGCGTTTTCCTTTGTTCCATTTAAATATTCCGCCGAAGGCAGGGCCTGATGGCAATATGTAATTGGTCCTTCCTACATCACCTATCATGTTGGCACCACCGGCGAACACCCCTATCTCGTAGGTTTGCGCACTCACCTTGATCACACAGCATAGAAAAACAGCCAAAACTATCCGCATACTATCCAAAAAGTTTCAAGAATTAAGAGTAAAGGAAGGTCAATAGATTTATATTTAAAGTTGCTTTCCCTTGTTAAACAGTTTTTCGCTCCTTTTATTGCTTTTGATTTTATCAATTGCGTCTATCTTCTCCCCAAAGTAATTTATTGCGCAATGTTTTCAAGAAGCTTTCGGATTTATACTCGATCATTTTGATGGTAAAGTCCGCTTTTTTGATTCGGATTTCCTTTCCATTGGGAATATCGGCAATGCGGGAATCCAAGGATACTAAATGGGTCTGTTCCCGGCCTGAAACCTTTAACCTGATTTGGGTTTTATCAGAAATAACCAAAGGTCTTGCATTAAGGTTGTGCGGTGCAATGGGCGTCAACACCAAGGATTCTGCCGAGGGTGCTATCACAGGTCCGCCACAACTCAATGAGTACCCTGTTGAGCCTGTTGGGGTGGAAACAATCAATCCATCGGACCAATAAGAGGTGAGGTACTCATCATCCAACCATGTTTCCACAGTGATCATGGATGTAGTGTCCTTACGGCTGACGGTAATCTCGTTCAGTGCAAAGTTGAGACCATTGAACTCATCCAGTTCGGAGTTCAGTTCCACTTCCACCAAGCTGCGTTCCTCGATGGTATAGTGTCCAGTTTCAAACTCGGTAACGAGCTTGCGTACATTTTCTTTTTTAAAGGTGGACAAAAAACCCAATCGACCAGTATTGACCCCAACAATGGGAATTCCGTAATCCTTTATATAGGTAACGGCCCGCAGCATGGTGCCATCACCTCCAAAACTCACGAACATATCAAAGGAAGAATCCAATCCTTTGGATTGGGTAAATGTCCCTTTTACTTGTTCTTTGGTGATTGTGGCCACGAGCTTGTTGAAGTTCTCTTCCACATAAACAGATGCATCCAACTTCTTCAATTCGTCCAAAAGTTCCACTACGCAAAGCTGGTCCTCTTGTTGAAAAGACTGACCGTATATGGCTACCTTCATACTAAACGTTAAGATATTTTTCTAGATAGTCGGAACGCCGTTTCAAATCTTCCAAGAACTGGTCATCACTGTTCCCATATACAATGGTGTAGTTATATCTCCTAAAGGTCTGGGCCACTTCGTTCAAACTTTGTGTGCCGACTTTTAAGGTAATCTCAACAATATCATTCTCGGACGCTGTAATAAAGGCTCCCAACAAACGGGCGTTGTTACCTTCCACAATTTGGGCAATTTCACTAAAGGAATAATCTTTAATTCCAATGGAAATCACCAAAATGGCGCCTGGTTCCCTAAAGAAAGGAGTGTCTATAAAAACGTCCACGACATCCTCGAGGTCATAATACCCAATAATCAAACGGTCTTCATCCAAAACGGGCAATACATTGGCTTCGTTTCTTGAGAACATTTCCAACACATCCAACCAAGCGGTTTCCTTGGTTACAAAAAAGCTCTCCATCTCCAATCGAAAATCATCAATCTTCTTTTTAGGTTCAAAACAAGCAAGGTCGTTCTCCGAGAGCAACCCCAAATAAGTGCCGTTTTCGGTAACCCCAACATGGGAAAATGTAGTCTCTTCGAAAAACTTGATCACATCCTTCAAAGTTTCCGACACTTCAAAAACGGGAACTGTATTGATTATTTTGTCTTGAATGTTCATAACACTTCTATTAGGTGCAAAATACTAATTTAAAATGGCAAAAGGCATGCCGAATTCTTATTTTTGACAATCTAAAAAAGAAGCACATGACAAAGTTGAGTGTCAATATAAATAAACTGGCAACATTACGAAATTCCAGGGGAGGTAACGTGCCCAACCTGATTACTTCGACCAAGGACATCGAATCTTTTGGCGCAGAGGGTATCACAATACATCCAAGACCCGACGAACGCCACATACGTTACCAAGATGCCCGGGATTTAAAAAAGGTGGTGACCACGGAATTTAATATTGAGGGCAACCCGATTCCAAAGTTTATTGATTTAGTCCTTGAAGTAAAGCCTACACAAGTAACCTTGGTTCCTGATGCTGAGGATGCCATCACCTCCAACGCTGGTTGGGACACCATTAAACACAAAGATTTTTTGGTGGACGTCATCAAAGCTTTTAAAGAAAAAGGTATCCGAACCTCCATTTTTGTGGATCCCGATGCAGCAATGGTAAAAGCAGCTGCAGAAACCGGTACCGACCGAGTGGAGCTCTACACGGAAAGTTTTGCCCACGGGTTTGCCAAAGGCAATAAGGAAGAAAGCATTGCTCCCTTTGTCAAAGCTGCCGAAATGGCCCAACAGGTTGGTCTGGGTCTCAACGCGGGGCACGATCTTAGTTTGGACAATATCAAATTTTTCAAGGAACACATTCCACACCTTTTGGAGGTATCCATTGGGCACGCCTTGATCTGCGAATCTCTTTACCTGGGCCTCGAAAATGTGGTAAACATGTATTTACACCGATTGAAATAATGGACATATTACATTCAAAAATATTGGGCGAAGGACAACCTTTTATTATTCTACATGGATTTTTGGGCATGTCCGACAATTGGAAAACGCTCGGCTCACAATATTCCGAAAATGGATTCGAAGTTCATTTGATAGATCAACGTAACCATGGAAAAAGTTTTCATTCCGAAGAGTTCAATTACGATCTATTGAGTGATGATGTCATCAACTATATGGATTACCACAACATAGCATCTGCCTTTGTAATGGGCCATTCCATGGGTGGCAAAACCGCCATGCAACTGGCCACTTCGCATCCAGAAAGGGTGACTAAATTAATTGTTGCTGATATTGCCCCGAAATATTACCCACCACATCACGATTTTATATTCAATGGACTCTCCCAATTGGATTTTGACAAAATTTCAGATAGACGGGAAGCCGATGATGAACTATCAAAACATATTAAGGAAAGAGGCATTCGACAGTTTTTGCTCAAAAACCTGTATTGGGTCGAAAAGGAAAAACTAGGATTCCGTTTCAATTTTGATGTCCTCAAAGACCAAATGGAGGATATTGGCGAAAACATAACCCCCAATGCCATTTATGATGGTCCTACCCTATTTTTACGCGGCGATCGTTCGGAATATATACAGCCCAACGACTTTGAAGAAATAAAAAGGCACTTCCCCAATGCCCAAATTGAAACCATTGATAAAGCAGGACATTGGCTCCATGCCGAGAACCCTAAACAGTTTTACGAGAAGAGTTTTAAGTTTTTGAATTCTTAAAATCCACCCCTTTTTATTATGCATGCATAATTTTTTTGCCCATTTAATTGTCTGTATGGCAAATTTGATATAGATTTGGTTAGTTCTGGTTTTACCATAACAATTAACATAAACTAACTATTACAGATTATTTGATATGAAAAAGTTTTATGCCCTACTCCCATTTCTAGGCTTATTCTTGATTGCATGCGAAGATGATACCCCAATAACCGAAACACCGGGTCCAGAACCCGTAGAATATACTTCAGGAACAGCAGATTTTTCAAACTACGTAGCTGTAGGAAACTCATTGACCGCCGGTTTCTCTGACAATGCATTGTTTGAAGATGGACAAAAAGCATCCTTTCCCAACATGCTGGCAGCCAACTTTTCGCTTGCTGGAGGCGGAAGTTTTGAAATCCCTTTTATGGCGGATAATTTAGGCGGAATGACACTTGGAGGAAATCCTATAGCAGGCAATAGATTGATTTTGTCCTTTTTGGGTGAAAGCCCAAGCCCAACACCTGTTGAAGGGCAAGGCACAACAGATGTAGCCGTTAAATTGCCCGGAACCTACAATAATATGGGAGTGCCTGGCTCTAAAAGTTATGAACTGTTAGCCCCGGGATATGGTAGCGTAACAGGCGTGGCCATGGGAACTGCAAATCCTTATTTTGCAAGGTTCTCATCTTCCGAATCCGCCACAGTTATTGGTGATGCCGCTGCTCAGGGCACCACATTTTTCACACTTTGGACAGGCTCCAACGATATTTTATTGTATGCCACCGGAGGCGGTACAGGAGTTGACCAAACTGGCAATTTAGACCCTAGCACCTATTCCAGAAATGATATTACAGACCCTAATGTTTTTGCAGGCTCACTTGATGCCATGTTACAGGCCATGACTGCAAATGGTGCAGATGGCGCCATTGCCAATTTGCCCAACGTAACAGACATACCTTACTTTACCACCGTACCACACAACCCCATTCCTTTGGATGAAGCCACCGCTGCCTTTTTGAACAGCGCAGAAGCTTATGGTGCCTACAACGCTGGTTTGGCCCAATTACAACAATTAAATATTATAACCGAAGAAGAGTTGGCAGAAAGAACCATCTCTTTTGCTCCTGGTGAAGGAAATGCGGTAGTAATAATAGATGAAGACCTAACGGATTTAACAGCATACAACCCTGCATTGACCAACATGAGACAAGCCACCGAAGAAGACCTTTTGGTGCTTACCGCAAGAACGCATATCGGAACATTGGCCGACCCGAACAACCCAACATCAATCAATGGAGTTGCCGTTCCCTTGGCAGATAAATGGGTACTGACAACCGATGAGCAAGACCTTGTGGAAACTGCACTTGAATCATACAACCAAACCATTGCAGGTTTGGCCGCAGCTTACGACCTTGCCTTTGTAGATGCCAATGCATTGTTGAACGAGTTAAAAGAAAATGGATTCCAGCAAGCCGATGGAAGCATTGTCGATGCAACATTTGCCACAGGAGGTGGATTTTCCTTGGATGGTGTTCACCCAGCACCAAGAGGTTACGCCATTGTCGCCAATGCCTTTATAGGTGCTATCAACGCAAAATACAATTCAAATTTACCCGGGGTTGATCCTTTGGACTACACCGGACTTTATATTGACTAAACAAACATTATTTTCTTTATCTTAAAGGCACCGAAATTCGGTGCCTTTTTATTTATAAAATCAATTGAACCTATGAAACTAATCCTAAGACTTTTACTCAATGCCCTAGCAGTTGTAATACTAAGTTACGTATTGCCCGGAGTGGGCGTAGATTCCATGATGACCGCCATTATCGTAGCCGTTGTGCTCAGTCTGCTCAATTTTTTGGTGAAACCCATATTGATCATCCTCACCCTACCCATCACCATACTCACTTTAGGGCTCTTCCTATTGGTAATCAATGCCATAATTATACTCTTGGCAGCCAATTTAATTGACGGCTTCCATGTGACCAGTTTTTGGTGGGCCATTCTTTTTAGTCTGCTACTCGCATTTTTACAAGCCATTTTACAATCCATTTTAAAAGAAGATCAATAGAAATCATTTTGTTTGAAAGTCAACGGTTTAAAAAGTTGTCAGCATCACAAAAAAGCATTACTTTTGCATCCCATTTTTAGAAAGCAAATTAGGTAGGAAATGAATATAACCAAAGAGCAGATTGACGATCTTAATGCAGTTGTAAAGGTTGCCATAAGCAAAGAAGACTATCAAGACAAAGTAGAAAAAATCCTAAAGGATTATAAAAAACAAGCCAACATCCCGGGCTTTAGAAAAGGTCAGGTTCCTATGGGGCTTATCAAAAAGCAGTACGGCAAGGCTGTTTTGGTGGATGAAGTTAACAAACTGCTTCAAGACAATCTGAACAAATACCTTACCGAAGAAAAGTTGGATGTTTTGGGCAACCCTCTTCCAAAACAACAAGACAATTTTGATTGGGACAAGGACAATCTCGATTTTGAATTTGAATTGGGGTTGGCACCGAGCTTCGACGTTAACCTGAAGACCAAAAAAGCCGTGACCCAATATAAAATTGTGGCCGACAAAAAAATGATCGAGGAGCAAGTGGAACGTATTCAAAAGCAATATGGAAAATTGATTTCCAAGACCGAAGTGGGCAAAACCGATGAAGTATCCGGTTTCTTTGCCAACGAAGAAGAGGAAATCGACCACAAGACTACCGTCGAAATGGATAAAATCAAGAGCAAAAAAGCTGTTGATGCCCTTGTTGGAAAAAAGGTTGGTGATACCGTTACCCTTTCCACAAAAGGACTTTTTAAGGAAGACTACCTCTTATCCGGCGCCTTGGGCATTGCCCGTGACAAAGCAGACAACCTAAAAGTTGATGTTACTTTCACCATTGAAGAAATAAACGAGAGAGAACCAGCTGCTTTGGATCAAGATCTTTTTGATAAATTGTTTGGAGAAGGAAAAGTAACTTCTGAAAAAGAGTTGAAGGATACAATCAAAGAAGATTCGGAAAAACAATTCGAACAACAATCCGACCAAAAATTGTTGAACGACATTACCGAAAAATTGATTGACGAAACCAAATTTGAACTTCCTTCCGAGTTCTTGAAAAAATGGATTCAGATCAGTGGGGAAAATCCATTGACCGAAGATGAGGCCAAAGAAGAGTTCGAAAAATCGGAAAAAGGACTTCGCTACCAATTGATCGAGGGTAAGATCATACAAGAAAACGAACTTCAAGTTCAATTTGAAGAACTTAAGGAATTCGCTAAAGGATTCATTAAATCGCAAATGGCCCAATACGGCCATATGGACCCTAAAGATGAGGAATTGGAAAGTGTAGCAGCCAGAGTTATGAGCAATCAAGACGAGGTGAAAAGACTATCCGAACAATTGATGAGCCAAAAACTTTTGGACCTTTATAAAGAAAAGGCCAACCTTAAGGTGAAGGAAGTATCTTATGACGACTTCATCAAGGAAGCATACAGCTAAGGCTTCGCTAAAAGAAAATTAAGTATCTTTACGGTGCCGGAAAGCTAATTTTTCGGCACCTTTTTTTTAAGATAAATCGAGTCAAATCCTATGGATTACGGAAAAGAATTTAAAAAATACGCTACCCAGCATCATGGTATAAACAGCATGTACTATGATAAGCTCATGAGTACCATGTACCCCATGAACATGACGCCAAACATCATCGAAGAAAGGCAAATGAACGCAGTTGCCATGGATGTTTTCTCCAGATTGATGATGGACAGGATCATTTTTATGGGAACAGGCATCAACGATCAGGTGGCCAATATTGTACAGGCACAGTTGCTCTTCTTGGAAAGCGCCGACGCCTCTAAGGATATTCAAATCTATATCAACTCCCCAGGCGGAAGTGTGTATGCAGGTTTGGGCATTTACGACACCATGCAGTTTATTAAGCCGGATGTAGCCACCATTTGTACTGGTATTGCCGCATCTATGGCGGCTGTGCTGCTTTGTGCGGGGCACGAAGGCAAACGCAGTGGATTGCCCCATTCCAGGGTAATGATCCACCAACCGCTTTCCGGAGCGCAGGGTCAGGCCAGCGATATCGAGATTGCCGCACAAGAAGTGCTAAAGATCAAAAATGAGCTTTACGAGATCATTTCCAAGCATTCGGGCCAATCCTTCGATAAAGTATATGAAGACAGCGACCGCGATTTCTGGATGAAGGCTCCAGAGGCCAAAGCGTATGGAATGATAGACGAAATATTAGTGAGAGAAAAATAAGAATCTCCACAATTGATTAAAAAACAACTATTTAACGTAGAACAAATCCGTTTTTTTTGCGTTATTGTTGGTTGAAGATTAAAATTATATGGCAAAGGAAAATTTGGAATGTTCTTTTTGTGGTAGAAAAAAGCCGGAAACCAATTTATTGATCGCCGGACTTGATGCGCATATTTGCGATAGATGTATTGAGCAAGCCCATAGCATTGTAGCCGAAGAGTCCAAACAATCAAAAAACCAAGATCTATCTTCCGAACTGGTCTTAAAAAAACCTATGGAGATTCACGATTTCTTGGACACATTCGTAATTGGACAAGAAAGAACCAAGAAAGTAATGTCCGTGGCGGTTTATAACCACTACAAAAGATTGTTGCAGCCCAAGGGCAAGGATGAAGATATCGAAATCCAAAAAAGCAACATTATTATGGTGGGGCAAACCGGAACCGGTAAAACCCTTATTGCCAAAACCATTGCCAAAATGCTCAATGTACCCCTTGCCATTGTCGATGCCACAGTTTTAACTGAGGCTGGTTACGTTGGTGAAGATGTGGAAAGTATATTGACCCGCTTGCTACAAGCTGCAGACTACAATTTGGAAAAAGCGGAACGCGGTATTGTTTTTATTGATGAAATAGACAAAATCGCTAGAAAGAGTGATAACCCGTCCATTACCCGTGACGTATCCGGAGAAGGGGTTCAGCAAGGACTTTTAAAACTTTTGGAAGGCACCACCGTTAACGTTCCACCTAAAGGTGGCCGTAAACACCCCGACCAAAAATTCATCGAGGTAAATACCGAAAACATCCTTTTTGTTGCGGGTGGCGCCTTTGATGGTATAGAGCGTATCATCACCAAGCGCTTAAACATGCAAGCGGTTGGGTACAGTGCTTCCAAAGCAGATGAAAACCTGGACCAAGAAAATATTCTTCAGTATATAATACCTAAAGACTTGAAGGAGTTTGGTCTTATCCCTGAAATTATCGGAAGGCTCCCTGTGCTTACCCACATGAACCCGTTGGACTCCAAAACACTTCGTGCCATTTTAACAGAGCCAAAAAATGCCATCATCAAACAATACGAAAAACTGTTTGCCATGGACGATATTCAATTCTCCATTACCGACCAGGCATTGGACTATATTGTTGAAAAAGCCGTGGAGTACAAGCTTGGCGCCCGTGGTTTACGCTCTTTGTGCGAAGCCGTGTTCACCGATGCCATGTTCTCCCTACCCAGTAGTGAAGAAACTGAGTTTAAGGTAACAAAAGGTTATGCCGAGAAAAAGCTCTCGTACGAAACAGTGAAAAAATTAAAAGCAGTCTCTTAATTTAGACTGCTTTTTTAGTAACATTCTCCAATAGCTCCAAACTAATCTCCGAGATAATTTTCTCATCAGAATAAAGGGTGTGCCCAAAATTGGGAACAATCTTAAGATTGGCACCAACACTTTTGGCCCACTTTAACCCAGGCTTGGATTTATCGCACTCACCGTAAATTAATTGCACATCGGTAGGTGCTGTTTGTTCTTCTGTTTCAATGCCAACAGCGGAAATAGCGGTAATTGTTTTTGCTGGTAAGCCCATTAACGAAGCTTTGTAAATAACCGTTGCTCCCATACCAAAAGCTAAATAATGCGCTGGTTGGGTTTCCTTTTTGATCAGGTTGGATACCGCCCTTTTAATTCCATTTTCTTTAAAAGCCAAATCTATATTTTCCTCTGAGGAAATAGAAACATCAATATTGCCCAATTGTTGGCAATCGTAAAAAACAATATCGTAGTACTGTTGAAGGTAACCAAAATAAGAGGCTATCCAAAGTCCCTTCTTGGATCCCCATTTGTCTGAAATTATAACAAGCTTTTCTTCTGCCATGATTTTAATGGTTTTGTGTTTACAAAAAGATTTGATAGGGGGAATTTCATCAATAAACGTTTCAAATCCTCTTTTATTTGTTCAAAAGAAAAAATTTTACGGTGAACGGTTCAAAGTTACGAAAACGTTTTCGTAAACTTCAGATGAACGTCATTTTTTTACGATAATCGGCCCTTATTGGATATTCATTTGAAGAAGTTCCTCGATACAATTCCTCTCATTGGACAATCTTGGAATTTTGTGTTGGCCACCCAGCTTGTTCTGGGACTTGAGCCACTGATGGAACAAATTCTTACGCGCTACATGTACTTTGGGCATCTTTAAGGTGATGTTGTTATAGCGCTTGGCTTCATAGTCCGAGTTCAGGGATTTAAGGGCATTATCCAGCATTTCGGTAAAATAGGCAATACTCTCCGGTGGTTTTCTAAATTCTATGATCCACTCATGTGCACCTTTTTCCTTGCCCGTCATGAAAATGGGGGCGGCGGTGTAATCCACTATCTCTGCCGCTGTCTTTTGACAAACCTGCTTTAAGGCTTCCTCTGCATTCTCTATGATCAACTCTTCGCCAAATACATTGATATGGTGTTTGGTACGTCCGGTAATCTTGATTCGGTAGGGATTTTTAGAAGTAAATCGTATGGTGTCACCAATTTTATAGCGCCACAATCCGGCATTGGTCGTGATGACCATGGCATAATTAACGCCCAGTTGAACGTCCCAAAGTGGAATGGCCTGCTCCCCTTCTCCATTGGAACCCATCGGGATAAACTCGTAGAAAATCCCATAGTCCAACATCAGTAAAAGCTCATCGGAATTGTTCTGATCCTGGATACCGAAGAACCCTTCGGATGCATTATAGGTTTCGTAATAATTGAACCTTTTTCTGGGCAAGAGTTTTTTATACTGGTTCTTATAGGGCGTAAAACTTACCCCTCCGTGAAAATACACCTCCAAATTTTCCCAAATCTCGAACAAGTGGTTTTTTTCGGTTTTTTCCAAAACCTGATTGAGCAATACCAACATCCAAGACGGCACGCCGACCAAACTGGTCACATTCTCACGGATGCTTTCTTCAATAATGGCCTCCAGTTTGGATTCCCATTCGGTCATAAGGGAAACCTTGTTGCTCGGCGTACTACTGTATTCGGCCCAAAGCGGCATATTATCAATCAATATGGCAGATAAATCGCCAAAAAAAGTCCCGTTATCCTCGTAAAGTTCTTTGCTACCGCCCAATCTTAAACTTTTACCTGTAAATAATTGAGAGTTTTCATTGTTGTTAAGGTATAGGCACAGCAAATCCTTGCTGGATTTGTAATGGCAATCCTCCAAGGCCTCGGTACTTACGGGAATAAACTTACTCTTCGCATTGGTGGTCCCACTACTTTTGGCAAACCATTTAATGGAAGTTGGCCAAAACAGATTCTGCTCGCCCCTACGTGTACGCTCAATAAGTGGAGCAACATCTTCGTAGGTTACAATAGGTACCCTGTTTCGGAATTCTTCATACTTGGGAAGGTCTTGAAACCCATATTGTTTCCCGATCATCGTATCTTTGGAAAAATCCAAAAGCTGGTGCAACACCTCATCCTGAACATCCAAAGGATACTTTAAAAAAAGCTCTATTTGATGGTAGCGCTTTCTCAATAACCAAGAAGCAATGGAGTTGAATAATGGTATTGGCATTTTAGGTATCTTTAACCAAAGAAACTAAGGTTGGTCCAACCGCTAAAATAGCTTTTCTAACACTCATTTTCAAATAAGATAAATACATTCATTTTAATATGCTATACGAAGGAGTACTGAGAAAGATGCGAACGGAAATCGGAAGTCCCATTCAATATTTTTTGGTTTTTGAGAACGACTTTATCAATATGAATCAAGGGTTGAACAAGGAACTTCAGATAGATTTTATCAAATTTCAATGTTTAAACTGTGGCGAGGACAAACCTATCTATCGGCAGGGGTTTTGTAAGTCCTGTTTCTTTGAAACGCCCCTTGCCGGCGATTGGATTATGAAACCCGAACTGAGTACCGCCCATTTGGACAAGGAGGACCGCGACCTTGAGTTTGAAAAAAAGATGCAGCTACAGCCACATATTGTGTATTTGGCCAATTCCAGCAACATTAAAGTTGGGGTTACCCGTAAATCGCAAGTGCCAACCCGATGGATTGACCAAGGTGCCCACGAGGCCATCGAAATTGTGGAGGTTCCCAATCGCTATTTGGCTGGGATTACCGAAGTTGCCCTCAAAGACCATGTGAGCGACAAGACCAGCTGGCAAAAAATGCTCAAAAATGATATTGAAGATGTGGATTTGGTAGCGTGGCGCAATAAATTAAAGGCAAGCATCCCGGATGAAGCAATTACTTATTTTTTGGATGATAAAGAAGAGACCCATTTGGAGTTTCCCGTGCTGCAATATCCTGAAAAGGTAAAAAGCCTTAATTTGGACAAAACACCAAGCTATAAAGGCGTGCTTAAGGGCATTAAGGGACAATACCTCATTTTTGAGGACAATACAGTGTTCAATGTTAGGGGTAGCGAGGGTTATTATGTAGGGATAAACATCAACCAGTGTATTTAGACATTTTATATGTATAACACCACTTGTGTGTTTTCTACATAGATTTAATAACTTACACCCTGTTTTAAAAACACAAGAAATGCTAAAAGAAGTACTGCATACATTGAAAATGCTCAAACGCATTGAAAACCCGTCACAAGAAGTAAAGGACTCATTGGATTTTTTAGAACAATCCGTGAAGGCCAGAACCAAAGAAAACCTACTGGACCTTATGTCCATAGGCGATGTTATTGGCTATGATGAACTGCAAGCCAGTCTTAAGGAAATGGTCAATTTCCTCGAAAAAATGAAAACCAAGTCCTAACAGACCTCCCTAATTCACCGTATCCTTTTTCTTTTTCTTGAGCAGTCCGCCCAAAATGGATTTGGCAGCATCTTTTACTTCGTCCTCTTTTTTGGCCTTTGTACTATCCGTTGCAGTTGTGTCCTTTTTACCACCCAATATATTCCCAATGGCTTCCTTGACCCCATCGGACTTGGTTGAAGTCGTATCGGATTTATCTTTTTTAAAGGCATCGGATAAAAGGTCTTTTGCCTTGTCCTTGCCTTTGTTGAGCAATTTTTGTTTTTGCATTTCCACCAACTTGGAAGTCAACGTTTTTACGCTCGACGTTAAATCGGTACTTACAGATGGATTGGCAAAATTACCTCCAATATTTGCAGTTACGGGCACGGTTACCTCACCTAGGCTGTCATCGTTCAATTGGGCAATCAATTTAGTTACCTCTGTACCCAAATATTTGGCAGGCACATTCAAAGTGGCCGAATAATTCATCTGTTTGTCAAACGTATGGCTTCCGTTAACATCAATGCCTATATCCTTGTATTTCAAGGTAAATGGTTTCACTTTAACCGTGCCATTGTCAAAACTCAAAGCAGTTTTCAGTCCATCCAAATTGATTTCCTTGGTGTTTAAAAAACTAAGCTTACTGTCCAGGGCCGATACCAACGGTGCTTTCTGGGCATCCACCTTGGGCGATAGCAATTCTGCCAATAAATTACCGGAAATTGTGGCCAAGTTCGGTGTAAAGTCATCCTTTAGGTTTCCCGATATTTTTACGTCCGAATTTAGTTTCCCCTGAATCGCCGTTGCCAAAGGTGTTAAAACTTTAAAAAGTTCCAGCCCGGCAAAGGACTCTCCAATATTAAAATTATTCATTCCAAGATTTACATCGAATGTGGAACTCTCTTGCTTGGTAGATACGGAACCGGACAAGCCCAATGTACCCCCAAATAAATTGGAAGTAAGGTTTTTTACCGTGGCCGTTTCATCCTTAATAAGGAGGGTTCCTTTTACATTTTTCAGGTTAAGGTTATCGTAGACCACCGTATTGGCAGAAGCTTCTATAGTACAATCCAAAAACGATGGTATTTTGATACGTTCTTCCCCGGTTGGAGTGGATTTTTTTTCTTCTTCCGAACCTTCCGTTTCAACCTTTTCGGTTTCCTCGACCATAAAATCGTTCAGGGCAAACTGATTGGAAGCAAGCGTAAAGTTTCCCTCAATATTTTCATTGTTGAACATAAAGCCCAACAGATTGGTCAATGTACCTTTCACATCAAAGTCCGTACTTCCTGTTTTTCCTTTAAAAGAATTAAGGGTTACTGTATTCGGGTTAAAGGTAACTGCGGCAGTGTTGATAGCCACCGGATTTTTAAGTTCTTCCGAAGCATATTCAAAACCAGATACCGATGCTTTTCCGCTGGTCTTGGTATTCTGGTATTGCTTTTTCTCCAAAGAAGCCATGTCAAAGGCCGTAGTAACGTCGGCATTCAAGATTCCTTTAAGGTTATAATCATCCGGCACGGGATAGGCTTTGGAAATATTTGCCAAGTTGATGCTTCCGTCCATATGGGCATTTACCTTGGTATTGCCCATTAATTCGCGAATTTTTGCGTTCAAGTTGAATTTATCCTCATCAATAAGAAAGGATAACCTGTTAATGTTCACATAAGTGTCCTCGGTGATTCCCGTTTCGTTGTTGATTTCGGTATCGATATACACATTCCGCACTGATTTGGGCAAATCTGGATATTTGAACGAAGCATTTTCCGAGTTGATCGCAATTTTGAAGGTCGGGATATGTTCATCATCCACCACACCCTTAAATTCACCGTTCACCTCAAAATTCCCAGTGGTCTGAACATTTTCAATATTTGAAGCGTAGGCTTCGGGTATCACCGCCAAAAAGTTTTTGAAATCTGACGATGGTGTTTTAAATGTGATGTCCACTTCTTGGTTATCCTCGTTTACTTTCACAAAACCATCAAACACCAAGGGCAATTGGTTGATCATGGCCTTGTTTTCCAAAAAAGTATATTTGTTTTCGCTCAAATCAATACCTATCAGGGCATCCAAGTTGATTTTGTTCTTGTTCAGGTATCGGGTGCTGTCCATTTCAAAGGACACCAAAGCATCGGTAAGGGTTTTTAATTCCGATTTTTCCAAGGAAAGGTCGCCCGTTCCCGAATGGTTCATCTCAGAAATGTCCAATAGCATTCCGCTGGCCAAATCCTCATAAATAATTTCGGAATTGGTAATGGCGTAGGAATCCATGTTCAGCGTAAAATTATTGCTGGATTCTTCGGAAGTTGTTGAGGCTGTTTCTTCACTTTCTTTCGCAATATCGTAGTTTGCGTTGCCTTCGGCATCCGCTTTGATGTGCAGCTTGGCGCCGTCAATGTTCAGCGTTTTAATAACAATCGGCTCATCAGCAGACTTAAACAATTCTTTTATGGACATGGCCAACTCAATCTCCGAAGAGTAGAACAAGGTATCGCCCTCAAAAGGGGCTTTGTTGACCAAAGAGAGCTTGCTAAGTCCAACATTGGCATTAGGGAAGCTTTTGAGAAGGCTAAGGTCTGCCTTTTCGAAATCCAAGGTCGCATTTATGCTGTTGTTTACTTTTGTTTTGATGATTTCTTCAATTTTACCTTGAAGAAATAGCGGGACAGCAATGATTATTGCTAGTAGGATAAGTAGGGTTATTGCGGTAATTTTTAGGACTTTTTTCTTCATAATTGTATGTTTTACAACGAATTAAAGGAGAAGTTATCAATCCAAAGAAATTTCTTCCCCTATTTTTAAGTTAAATCTTTTTCGCATTAGATATACGAAAAAATAGAGCAAAGGGGTGTCGAGGAGGGCGATCATCATCTTAAAAATCACTCCACTGATCAGTAATCCGTAGAACTTATCCCAAGGCAAAACACCAAAAATGCACAATAGCCCTACAACCGTAAAAGTATCAATAAATTGTGATGAAAAGGTGGAAAAATTATTCCGAAGCCATAACATTCGACCATTTGTGAGCCGTTTCCAAAAGTGATAAATGGTAATATCGATGTATTGGGCCCCTAAATAAGCCAACATCGAAGCCAATACTCCAAGCGGCGACAAACCAAATACAGTGGTAAAAGTCGCATCATCTACGGGCGATGTTGGTATGGCACTGGAATAATTGGCCAACAAAATGATTCCCATAGAGAAAAACGAAGCAAAAATACCTGCCGTTACCACTTGGTTAGCTTTTTTTTGTCCGTAAATCTCGGAGACCAAATCGGTAATCAAAAAAGTGATGGGATAGGGTAAAATTCCTACCGAAAGTTCAAAAAGTGGCGCTCCAAAAACGGTAACATCTCCAAAAGGGCTCCAAGAGAAAAACTTTTGGAAGATAAGGTTGGACACCACCAAGGAGGTAATGAACAATGCTCCTAGATACAGATATATGGAAAATGCTAACTTCTTGTCCTTTTGCGTCATAAATAGTTTAAAAATTCAATAAAGAACTATTATAATCGACTTATTTTATCTTTAAGCTGAAGGGCATCTTGGCCTGGACACCTTCTTGTTTGGTAAATTGCTTGAACTCCTTCAAAACTTCGTAGGCTTCCGCACCTATTTCCTCTTGTATGATGGACTCTCCCAATTTGGTCTTTACCGACCCAAAATCTTCCATAAACCGCTCAAAATCCGATTTGTATTTGGGGTATTTACGAACACCGTAAGATTCAAGTCCGGCCATTTCGGCAGCAGCGGCAATGGCATCATCCAAAGTCCCCAGTTCATCCACCAAACCAATAGCTTGGGCATCCACACCACTCCAAACCCTACCTTGGGCGATTTTGTTTACTTGTTCCACAGACATGTTTCGGCCTTTGGATACGCGGTCCAAAAAGGTGTCATAAGTTTCCTCAATACTTTCTTGCATCACATTGCGGAAGGAATCGGTCATGGGTTCAAAAAAGGAATAATCCACAGAGTTTTTGTTCGTGCCCACTTGCTCTGCATTTACACCCATATTTTTTGCCAGTTCATGAACGTTGGGAATAGTACCAAAAACACCTATTGACCCTGTTATGGTAGTAGGTTCGGCAAAAATCTTATCGCCCCCCACGCCGATATAATACCCACCGGACGCCGCTACATTTCCAAAGGAAACCACCAAAGGCTTTTCTTTTTTGGCCAACTGTATTTCCCTCCAAATAATATCGGAGACCAAAGCACTGCCTCCCGGCGAATTTACACGCAGTACAATGGCCTTAACATGCTCATTGTTCACTGCTTTATGCAAAGCATCCACAATAAGGTCTTGTCCTATGTAATCTTTTCCACCTTCGCCACCCAAAATTTCTCCTTGGGCATAGATAACGGCTATCTTGTCCGACCCTGTTCTGATGCTCTTTTTGTTGGCTTTCTGCACATAATCCCTAAGCCCCACGTAGTTTAGTTCGTCATCTTCTGGCACCTCCATTTTTTCCTTGAGCAACCCCTCATACTCATCGTAATGCAAGATTCCATCCAAAAGTCCCGAAGCTACTGCATATTCAGGGGTTCTTCCACCAAGGGTGTCGGCGATTGTGTTCAAGTTTTGGGGCGTAATGTTTCGAGATTCCGAAATATCGTCCACAATAACGTTCCAGATAGAGCTAATCAGTTCTTTTATCTGGGTACGGTTTTCATCACTCATGGTATCGGAAAGAAATGGTTCCACGGCACTTTTATATTTACCATGACGGATAACCTCTATTTTAATTCCTGATTTCTCCTGTAATTCTTTAAAAAAAAGCACTTCGGTGGCCAACCCTTTAAAATCCAAAACACCAACAGGGTTAATGTACACCTCATCGGCTGCACTGGCCAAGTAATAATCCCGCTGCGCATACACATCGGAATGGGCCATTACAAATTTTCCGCTTGATTTAAAATCCAGCAGGGCTTTTCTTATTTCCCGGGTTTGGGCAACTCCTGCCATCAAATAACCTGTGGTGATGCTAATACCTTCTATATTGTCATCGTTTTTGGCGACTTTGATAGCGTGCAGAATTTCATCCAAACCGAGTTCTTCACCACCAAAAGCAGCAAACGGGTCGGTCTCATCTTTTCCTGTGTAATCCAAAATAGGGGCAACAAAACTGAGTTCCAACACAGAGTTCTTCTTCACCACAACACCATCATCCACATTTCCTATTAGGGCCAAAAAGATGAAGAACATCCCCATCAATATTCCAAATGCCACCAAGCTCCCCAAAATTGAGGCCAGTAGGTTTCTTAAAAACTTCATTCAATAAAATTTAATACGCCTCAAATATAACCAATGTAGTATTGTTTTGTTTACTTTGTTTCTTCGATTATGGGCAGAAAGCAAAAGGTATATCTTTCATTGGGAAGTAATTTGGGAAATCGCTATGCGAACCTCCAAAAAGCCATTTTTCGTATCCAGCAAAAAGCAGGCAAGGTCCTGGATATTTCCTCGGTTTATGAAAATCCGGCAATTGGTTTCGAGGGCGATCAATTCCTAAATATTGTTATATCGCTATTAACCCCGTTCAACCCCAAGGAATTACTAAATATTTTATTGCAGATTGAAAAAGAGTTTGGGAGAATCCGTTCTGGAGAAGGCGGATATAGTTCGCGAACTTTGGATATCGATATTATTTATTTTGGATCAGAGATCATCAACAATGATGATTTGGTGATCCCACATCCGCAAATGCAGCACAGAAACTTTGTTTTGAAGCCTTTGGGGGATATAGCACCACAATTTTACCATCCTGTGCTGTACAAGGACACCCGCAATCTTTTACAGGAATGTAGGGACATAAGCAGGCTAACCAAAACCAAGCACAAGCTTTTTAAAGATCGGTCGGGGCTTTTTTCCCAATTGCAATTGATTGCCATTGAAGGAAACATTGGCGCAGGAAAAACCACCTTGTCCAAAATGATCGCCAACGATTTTAATGCCAAATTGGTATTGGAACGTTTTGCGGACAACCCCTTTCTCCCCAAATTTTATGAAGACCAAGCACGTTATGCATTTCCTTTGGAAATGTCCTTTTTGGCGGATAGGTACCAGCAATTTATGGATGATACCTCACAGTTTGACCTCTTCAAAAATTTTATGGTGAGCGATTATGACATTTTTAAATCTTTGATTTTTGCCAAGATCACCTTACAAAAAGAGGAGTACAATCTATACCGAAAGGTCTTTAGTTTTATGTACAAAGAAGTAAGAAAGCCAGAAATATATCTCTACCTCTATCAAAATACCGAACGGTTATTGGCCAATATCAAAAAAAGAGGGCGGGACTATGAGCAGAACATCGACCCGGTGTATTTAGAGAAAATCAATAGAGGGTATTTGGATTTTATCAAAAGCCATCCCAATCAAAACAGTATAATCCTGGACATGGGCGAACTCGATTTTGTGCACAATCCTGACGATTACGAATTCATTTTAGAAAAGCTGGAAGACAATATACTTTTGTTAAACATTTAAGAGAATTTTTGGAAAATGTTTGGATATAACGAATGGTTTTATTTTATTAGCACCCTCAATAAGAGAAACTAACTAACTCAGACTTTATATATGGCCCTGTTTTTCAGGGCTTTTTTTTATTTTAGGGATTCTGCTTGGACCAGATGTCCCATACCACTACACCAGTGCTAACCGAGATATTCAAAGAATGTTTGGTGCCGAACTGGGGAATCTCCAGAACCGCATCGCTGGCAGTCACTACTTCCTGTGATACCCCTTTCACCTCATTTCCAAAAATCAAAGCTATCGTTTCGTCTGGTTTAACTTGGTAATCGTTGAGCATCACAGCATTTTCGGCCTGTTCCACCGAAACTATCTTTACACCGTTCTCCTTCAAGGCCTCAACAAGCTCCAAAGTATCCTTTTTGTATTCCCACTCCACACTTTCGGTAGCGCCCAATGCTGTTTTTCGAATATCCTTGTGAGGTGGGGTTGCCGTAATTCCACAGAGATAGATTTTCTGTACCAAAAAAGCATCAGCTGTGCGGAAAACGGAACCGATATTGTTTAAACTTCTAACATTGTCCAAAATGATGATGATTGGCGATTTTTTTGCCTCCTTAAAACTGGTCACATCCAATCGGTCCAGCTCGTTATTTTCCAGTTTTCGACTCATTTTTTAAACATTGGGGTGAAAATATCAACAAAAATTTTTGATGGGCGATGAAAACAATATATTCGTTTCCATCCCAATTTTGGGCAAAAATAAGAGAATAATTCACCTATGGATTGTCATTCCTGTGAAAACAGGAATCCATCAAACTAAGATTCTATAGACTCCGCATCATGCTTCGGCTTCGCTCAGCATCCGTGCGGAATGACAAAATGTTTAAAACTTTTGTTCGAATCCAAAGTTTATGCAATCCGATTTGGGAATTTTAATTCTCAAATAGATAACTAAATCGCTTTGGCAGCCAAGAAAAAGATAAAGAAAGTAACCCCGTTGATGCAGCAGTACAATGCCATTAAGGTAAAACACCCTGATGCCCTGTTGCTGTTTCGTGTTGGGGATTTTTACGAAACCTTTGGGGAAGACGCGGTAAAGGCCGCCAAAATACTGGGCATTATCCTTACTCACCGAAACAATGGGGGCGATAAAACCGAATTGGCAGGCTTTCCGCACCATTCCCTGAACACCTATTTGCCAAAATTGGTAAAGGCCGGACAGCGGGTGGCCATTTGCGACCAGTTGGAAGACCCTAAACAGACCAAGAGCATTGTAAAACGAGGTGTAACGGAACTCGTCACACCGGGCGTTGCCCTCAACGATGATATTCTTTCCGCCAAAAGCAACAACTTTTTGTGTGCCGTACATTTTGGAAGGAACAAATTAGGGGTTTCCTTTTTGGATATTTCCACGGGTGAATATCTAACATCAGAAGGGTCGGTGGAACAGGTGGACAAACTGCTTCAAAATTTTTCACCGAACGAAGTTTTGGTCTCCAAAAGCCATAAAAAGGATTTTGTGGAATGCTTTGGCAATCAATTCCACAGCTTCTTTTTGGAGGATTGGATTTTTCAGGAAGATTATGCGGAAGAGAGCTTGAACCATCATTTTGGCACTAAAACCCTAAAGGGTTTTGGTATCGACCATCTCAATCATGGTATTATTGCATCGGGTGCGGTTTTACATTACCTGTCCGAAACACAACACAGCCGATTACAGCATATCAACAAAATACAGCGTATTGCAGAGGAGGAATACGTATGGATGGACCGGTTTACCATCCGGAACCTGGAACTCTACAACTCTTCGCATCAAAATGCGGTGACTTTGTTGGACATTATCGACAAGACCATTTCCCCAATGGGCGGGCGACTGTTGAAAAGATGGTTGGCCCTTCCCTTAAAAAATGTGGAAAAAATCCAGCAAAGGCATCAAGTTGTCTCCTATTTAAAGGATGAGGACGAAGCGCTTGGCAAAATTCAGGGCTACATCAAACAAATGGGCGATTTGGAGCGATTGATCTCCAAATTGGCCACAGGTAAAATCAACCCTAAAGAGGTGGTACAGCTTAAAAATTCACTGGAAGCAGTTGTTCCCATCAAGCAATTGGCACAAAACAGCACCAACAATTCATTAAAAAATATTGGGGAACGGTTAAATGATTGCGAAGCCCTGCGTTCAAAAATCAAAGAAGTGCTCAACGAAGAGGCTCCCGTAAACATCGCCAAAGGCAGTACCATTGCGCAAGGCTATTCCGAAGAATTGGACGAACTGCGCGGCCTTGCCTTTTCCAGTAAGGACTATCTGGACCAAATGTTGCAGCGCGAAACCAAGGAAACAGGCATCACTTCCTTAAAAATTGCTTCCAATAACGTATTTGGCTACTACATCGAAGTTAGAAACACCCACAAGGATAAAGTTCCTGAAAGCTGGATACGCAAACAGACTTTGGTAAACGCAGAACGCTACATTACCGAGGAACTTAAAGAATACGAATCCAAAATCCTAGGAGCAGAAGAACGGATTTACCTGCTAGAGCAACAACTTTTTGAGCAATTGCTCGTCTGGATGCAGGAATACATTGCTCCAGTACAGTTGAACGCTCAACTTATCGCACAATTGGACTGCCTTTGCGGTTTTGCCCAATTGGCCAAGGAAAACAATTATGTTGAGCCTGTTGTAAATGACTCTACCGATATTGATATTAAGGAAGGAAGACACCCCGTTATTGAAAAGCAATTACCTATTGGTGATGCGTATGTAACCAACGATGTACTCCTGAATCGTGAAGAGCAACAGATTATTATGATTACCGGTCCCAACATGAGTGGTAAATCGGCTTTGTTACGGCAAACCGCCCTTATTGTTTTATTGGCACAAATGGGAAGCTTTGTTCCTGCCACCGAGGCCAATTTGGGGGTGGTAGACAAAATTTTTACGCGTGTGGGAGCCAGCGACAACATTTCGATGGGTGAATCCACCTTTATGGTAGAAATGAACGAAACCGCTTCCATTTTGAACAACCTTTCGGAGCGTAGTTTGGTCCTTTTGGACGAGATAGGTCGCGGAACAAGTACGTATGACGGGATTTCGATTGCTTGGGCCATTTCCGAATATTTGCACGAGCACCCTGCCAAGGCAAAAACCTTGTTCGCCACACACTATCACGAACTCAACGAGATGACCACTACGTTTTCCCGCATCAAAAACTACAATGTTTCGGTAAAGGAATTGAAGGACAATGTTCTTTTTCTTCGAAAATTGGTGCCTGGCGGAAGCGAGCACAGTTTTGGAATCCATGTGGCGAAAATGGCGGGTATGCCCCAACAGGTGATTCAAAAAGCTAACAAAATCCTTAAAAAGTTGGAGAAGTCACACTCCAGCGAAGAGATGACGGATAAACTGCAAGCATCCCAGAGTGAGATGCAATTAAGTTTTTTCAATTTGGACGACCCGCTGTTGGAAGAAATCAAGGAAGAAATATTGCATTTGGACATTGATACACTGACACCTGTGGAGGCTTTAATGAAACTAAACGAGATCAAACGACTGCTGGGCAAAAAGAAAAAGGCTTCTTCCTGAAAAAAATTCTTTCATTTTAATAGAAATGTTATAAATTTGCATCCGCGCTTGGGAAAAGTGCAGCGTTCTTTAAAATGCGAAAATAGCTCAGTTGGTAGAGCATCACCTTGCCAAGGTGGAGGTCGCGGGTTCGAATCCCGTTTTTCGCTCGACTTCGACTCCGCTCAGTCACCACGGGTGGAGTTTTTTTTTACTTACAAGTCCTGCTCGAGTGGTGGAACCTGCCTGCCGGCAGGCAGGTTGGTAGACAGAGAATTATGTTCTATACATACGCTTTAAATAGTTTAGAAAGAAACTATATTTATGTCGGAATCACTTCTGATATTGAAAGAAGAGTAAAAGAACATAACTTAGGTAAAAATAAAACGACAAGGCCTTACAGACCATTTGTTTTAATTTTTAAAAAAGAATTTAAAACAAGACTAGAGGCCAGGGTTGAAGAGATAAAATTAAAATCTGGGTACGGAAAAGAATTCTTAAAGAATTTGATTCACAACCAGAAAAATCAAAAATACTGAAAATAAGTCCTGCTCGAGTGGTGGAATTGGTAGACACGCCGGACTTAAAATCCTGTGGGCATTATTGCCCGTGCGGGTTCAAGTCCCGCCTCGAGTACAGAGAAACCCTGTAAACCCAATGTTTATAGGGTTTTTTGTTTTTAGCAACAATCATCAATTACGGGAATCTTACCAGTACCAGCCATAATCAAGTTGAATGTAATAGCATTCCTTCATCATGATATTAAGAGGGTTTTGAGGTTTATGAGATAATACAATCCTTCAGCGAATTTATCTATTATTCTACTTTTCGCTCATTAATATAGTTTTTATGTCAACATCTCCTGTCTGATTTTTTCCTTTATCCATTCAAAACACTCATCCATCAATTCAAACAAAGCATACGTCAATTAACTCTATTTTAGACAAGTAGCATAACTACCTTTGTCTTAAAAATTTATATTCTATGAAACTGATTAAGCTTTTTAGTATTGCCGTTCTTGCACTTGGCATAGCCATGGTCTCTTGTTCTGATGGTGAAGATGGGATCGATGGAAAAGATGGAATAAATGGTATCAAAGGACAAGACGGTCAAGATGGGAAAGACGGCGAAGATGGTGAAGATGGTGAAGATGGACAAGATGGTGAAGACGGTCAAGATGGCACTGATGGGCAAGATGGTGCCGATGGGCAAGATGGAGAAAATGGGGTAGGCTTTGATGAATTAACCCAATATGGATATATCACTCTTGAAATGGAGGGAAAGAGAGTGGATGATGTACTGTTCCAAGACTCCACATCGTTTAAGTTTACACCTATTGACCCTGCTGAATTACCAATCAACAATAATGTTAACTTTGGTGGCAACACTTATACTTTTGACATAAGACGTTTCCTTAGTGTCCCAAATAAAAACCAAGATGACACAAATTCTTTTGTAAAGATTGTATTCGAGATTACCGATCCGGGAGAGAATTCCCAAAGCATAGATTTTTTCAATATTCAAATCAACGAATATGCAGTCGTGGGGGATGACAATAAATATTTTGTTGTGGACGATAATTGGCCTTTTTTTACCCCTGAAGATGATGACATAATTAAGGATGTTATCTACGACACTACCACCAAACACCTGACCTTTTCATTCACGTTCACCATTCCTGCATTAGACAATGTTACAGGCAACGACCTACATATATCAGGGGAAGTGGACATCATAGCTTTGGAAGCCTTATAACATCATCAACATAAAATAAAAAGCCCTGCCTTTAAAAGGCCAGGGCTTTTTATTTTTTAGTGAAATCTTTATTATGTTAACAAATTGCCATCCTCGTCCCATTCTGCGATGATGCCACGCTTGCTCTGGTCCACACATTTGGCGAGCCATTCCTCGTCGTACGATACCCCGTGCTGTTCCAGTACATCGTCCGGTACGCCGTCCCATACATTGGGCTGGTTCCCTTTATAACCGATCTCCTCTATCCCGATCTTACTCGTATAGAAGCCCGTCATCGTCAGGTTCCTGACCAACGAGAAGAAGTTCACCTCAAAGGGGCGCTCGTTGCTTGGGACTTCCGGGTCGTAATAGGCGATTCCGTCCAGTATGGCCCTTTGCTGTTCTTCGGTCGCCTTTTTGAACTCCGCTCCGTACTCCGTGTTGCCCTTGTGGTCCAACCACATGATCCCCCCGCGGATGTCGGGCTGTAAGGTCTCCTCGTCCTTGGACATAAACTCGATAAAGCCGACCACATCGGCATCCGATGCTCCTTTGTAATCCTCCGATGGGGGCAGGATAAGGTCGCACAATATGGTAAGCGTTTCCACTTCATGGGGATTCAGAAACTGTTCGTCCTGTAGTTCGTCGATCAGTTCGGTCTCCTGTGGCACTCTTCCCGGGTAGGTGATCTTTGGTGCTTCCGTTAATTCTGTCCCTTCCGTAGCGGGTTTGCATCCGTGTATGGCCAGTCCACCGGCCACGGAGCCCAGTACTATCGATTTTAAACTCTTTCTTCTGTCCATGTCCTTAAATGTTTTGTTGTTTCAATTGCTCCACGATATATTCCGAAGCCCTCATGGAAAGCGCCAAAATAGTCCACGTACAGTTCTTATCCGCTTGCGAAGTAAATGGTCCTGCATCAACAATAAATACATTGTCTACATCGTGCAGCTGCTGAAATTTATTGGTCACTGATGTTTTCGGGTCATCTCCCATTCTAGTTGTTCCAACCTCGTGGATAATGTTTCCAGGGTTGTGCAAACCATAATTGATGTCTTTACCTGGTTTTTCCCCCATAAACTCACCACCCATATTGGTCAAGATTTCCTCAAAAGTATCTTGCATGTGCTTGGCCTGGTTGATTTCGTACTGGCTCCATTTGTAGTTGAACCGCAGCACTGGGATACCGAACTCGTCCACCGTGGTCGGGTCTATTTCACAATAGTTCTCCTTCCTTGCAATGGATTCTCCCCGACCGGCCATGCCCACTACGGCACCGTAGTATTTTTTGGCATCGCTGCGCAGTACGTCGCCATAGCCGCCCACCTTGGTCCCGAAGAACTTATTGAACTCGTTCACATTGAAACCGAATCCGTAACTGGGCATACCCATACCGCCCCAAACTTCAATGTGGTAACCACGTGGAAAATCCAACTTGGAATTATCACCCCACCAAGGTGAGTACACATGCATACCTCCTACACCATCTTCGTTATAGGAAACCTTTCGGTTCATCAAATCGGGAATAAATGCAGCTCTATCAGCACCCGTTGAATCGTGCAGATACCTACCCACAACGTCACTGCTGTTCCCTAATCCATTCGGGTGTTGCTTACTTTTTGAATTGAGAAGGATACGAGCAGAACTACAGGCCGAGGCACCCAGTACCACTACTTTTCCTTTCAATTTATATTCTTTACGATCTTCTTTGTTAATGTAGGACACTCCTGTGGCTCTACCTTCTTCATCGGTATTGACCTCACGAACCATGCAATTCACAAAAAGATCGATTTGTCCTCCATTTTTCTGCGCAGGAAAAATTAAACATGTCCCTGCAGAGAAATCAGCATATACCTGGCAGGCTCTATTACATTGCCCACAGTAGAAGCACACCCCGCGGTCGTTATTGATTTTCTTGGTCAGCATGGACATCCGCGACGGATACACGGGAATGTTGCTCTTGCGTGCTCCTTTGATATAAAAAAGCTCGTGCAATCTTGGTTTGGGCGGTGGCAGAAAAAAACCGTCCGGGTCGTTGGGAAGGCCTTCGTTGGTGCCGAACACCCCGATCATCTTGTCCACCTTATCGTAATACGGCTTTACATCTTCATAACCTATGGGCCAGTTGTCGCCGTGGCCGTCCTCATCTTTGTGCTTAAAGTCCTTTGGCCCAAAACGAAGTGAAATCCTTCCCCAGTGGTTGGTACGCCCACCGAGCATCCGGGAGCGGAACCATTCGAACTGGGTACCGTCTTTCTGGGTATAGGGCTCACCTTCGATGTCCCAACCACCGTAAGCGGCATCAAAATCCCCAAAGGGTCGGAAACGCGTGCTCTTGCCACGCCTAGGGCTCTCGTAGGGCCACTTTAATTGGGTCTGGTGCTCCGGCATGGCAGGGTCGAAAAACGGACCCGCCTCCACTACGGCAACCTTTAGGCCGGCCTCCGACAAAACTTTCGCCGACATACCGCCACCTGCTCCAGAGCCCACAATAATGGCATCGTAGACCGTGGAATTCTCTATAATCTGCATGGATATAAGTTTGGTTTAGTTTTATTTTGCTTTAAATCAACGCATTACCCTATAATCGAAAAGGGGTAAATTGATGTTTTGTGCAACTAGTGCGTTTTAAAGATACTTTTTCCATAAATAAAAACAGGAAGTTTTATCAAATTTTCATTTTAATAGTTGATAATATAAACTCATCAAAATACCCGATATTTGAAGAACGAACCCCCTAAACCTCGGGATAATTATGGGAAGATTTTTTACGCCATTCGTACTTTTTCTTATCACTTTGAACACTTTGTTTGCTCAAAAAGGAAACATCTCCACCTTAAAAATCAAAGATATTATGCAGGGAGATGACTTTGTCGGGCATAGGCCATCCACCCCCTATTGGTCCACAGATGGGAAAACTTTGTATTTTGATTGGAATCCGAACAACGCAATGAGCGATTCGCTATATGCTTACTCCATTGACCATAAAAACATTGAAAAACTGGGCTTTTTAGAGGCCAACGCACTTCCCTCATCTAGATTAACATACAACCAAGCAAAAACGGAGGCCGTGTATTCAAAAAATGGGGATATTTTCCTTTTAGATCTTAGCACCTATCAATCCAAAACCATAACCAAAACCCAAGAAAGGGAAAGCAATCCACATTTTACCGATGATGGAAAAAGCATTGCCTTTGTGAGAGATGGAGAGCTTTATACTTGGAATATAGATTCGGGGTTGATAGAACAGAAAACTCACTTTGTAAAATCTAAAGATGGAGAGCCGAATCGTGATTCTAAGGATGAATGGCTCTACCAGGATCAATTGGATATTTTTGATGTACTACAAGAGCGCAAAGCAAAAAAGGATACTGGGGAGCAGATCAGTAAAAAACTGGAGTCCTTGGAGCCTTTGGAAATTGAAACGGGCGGAAAACAAGTTATCAGCCTTGAGATGGACCCATCGGGTTCGTACGTAACCTACATTTTGATGGACAGACCGGATTCCAAGGGAACCATAGTTCCACATTTTGTAACCGAATCGGGATATACCGAAGATCAAAACACCCGTTCCAAAGTAGGTGACGAGCCCACACAATACGAAATGTTTGTGTACGATGTGGAAAACCGCAAAAACTATCCCGTGGTTTTGGATAATCTGGAGGGTCTGGACTATGTTCCGGAGTACACCAAGGATTATCCGGACAAAACCTATGAAAACGAGGACCGTATCGGATATATTAACGGACCTGCCTGGAACACGGATGGCAGTAAAGCCATTTTGGATATTCAGGCCAATGATTATAAGGACAGATGGATTGTGCTACTAGACCCTAAATCCGGAACTGTGGAACCATTGGACCGCCAACATGATGAAGCTTGGATTGGTGGCCCAGGCATAGGCCGCTACCGAGGGGGAGATTTGGGATGGATGCCCGATGACAAGAAAATTTGGTTCATGTCCGAAAAAACAGGGTATTCCCATTTGTACACCATGGACATCAACAACAAAAAATCCAAGGCCTTGACCTCTGGGGCATTTGAAATTTATGATGCTTTTCTATCAAAAGATAAAAACAGCTGGTATTTTACTTCCAACAAAACCCATCCTGGTGATCGTCAATTCTATTCCATGCCACTCAAAGGTGGAAAATGGGAACAATTGACCAATATGGTGGGTAGAAACGATGTGGTGCTTTCCCCCAACGAGGAAAAAATGGCCATTCTCTACTCCTACTCCAACAAGCCTACGGAATTGTTCATCAAAGACAATCCTGTTGAGACTAATGGAAACCCTCAAGCAGAGCAAATTACGAATTCCAATACTGATGACTTTAATGCCTACGATTGGAAAGACCCAGAAATTATCACCTTCAACGCATCCGATGGCGCAGAAGTCCACGCAAGATTGTATCAACCCGAAGCTTCGGTCAAAAACAAAGCCGCTGTGATTTTTGTACACGGTGCAGGTTACCTGCAGAATGCACACAAGTGGTGGAGTTCCTATTTTAGGGAGTATATGTTCCACAACCTTTTGGTGGACAATGGTTATACGGTACTTGATATTGATTACCGCGGAAGTGCAGGTTACGGTAGAGATTGGCGAACCGGTATTTACAGGCACATGGGCGGCAAGGATTTGTCCGATCAAGTAGATGGCGCCAAAATGTTGATGGATGAATATGGCATCGATACCGATAAGATTGGTATTTATGGAGGTTCCTATGGTGGATTTATCACCTTGATGGGCATGTTCAACGCACCTGATACCTTCAGTGCTGGCGGGGCGATTCGTTCCGTTGGCGATTGGGCGGCATACAACCATGGCTATACGGCACGAATTTTAAACACGCCTGCTACCGATAGCTTGGCCTACAAGCGTAGTTCTCCCATTTATTTTGCGGATGGATTAAAGGGCGACCTTTTAATTCTTCATGGGATGGTAGATGATAATGTACACTTTCAGGATATGGTTCGACTTTCCCAACGTTTGATTGAACTCGGCAAGGAAAACTGGGAAATGGCGGTTTATCCAGTGGAACGACACGGCTTTGTGGAACCCAGCAGTTGGACGGACGAGTATACCCGTATCTTTAAATTGTTCCAGAAATCACTTTTAGGGAAAGAATAAATGGTTTTGGTGTCATGCTGAACTTATTTCAGCATCTCATCCCACTGAATATGAGCATCCTTATGCGACCCTGAAACAAGTTCAGGGTGACGTTGTCAACATCATAACAGATAAAATAACATCGAGTATGGATTCTTATCAGCAAAATAATTTGTGTTCGAACTGACCTTTCTTTTTCAATGCTTCAAATTGAAGTGACTCAACACATCCCGAAACAAAAAACTTTCAACAAAAAAACATATCTTCCTGCCTTAAAAATTAATAAACAAGCTGCATGAAGGCATTGTTGAAAGCACTTGGCCCTGGCCTGTTGTTTGCCAGTATGGCCATTGGCACCTCACATTTGGTACTCTCTACCAAAGCGGGAGCCCAATATGGATGGGTCATGGTAATTCCCATTCTTTTGGCCAACTTGCTTAAGTATCCTTTTTTTGAATTTGGGGTACGATACACCACTGTTACAGAAAAAAGTTTGATAGAAGGATATACCAACTTGGGCAAAACCTATTTGTACATCTATGCCTTTGTCACCCTAATTTCCACTTTTACGATTTTAGCGGCTCTTTATGTGGTAACGGCAGGTTTATTCATGAATTTGTTTGGTGTAACCTCCGTGGGAGCTGGGACCATTTCGTTTTGCCTTTTTGTATTTATTAGCTTATTGCTGATTATTGGTAAGTACCAGTTTTTGGAACGTTCCCTAAAGGCAGTTATCTCCATACTTTTTATAGCGCTGTTGATTACAACCCTTATGGTACTGCAAAAAGGTCCTGTACCGAATGCCGAATCGTACCAGAGACCCGAAATTTTTAATGAAGTCGGTATTTTGTTTTTGATCGGCTTGGTCGGATGGATGCCTACAGCCGTAGAGGCATCAGGATGGGTGAGCCTTTGGGGCATGGAAAACCTAAAGACCATGAAGAACAAGCCTACGCTTAAACTTGCCCTTCAAGAATTTAATGTAGGTTATATATTAACGGCAGTTTTAGCGTTGTTTTTTATGATTATCGGTTGGATGACCCTGTATGGTACGGGGACCAAACTCAGCGGCAACGCTGTGGTTTTTGCCGACCAGTTGGTCAATCTGTTCACCACACATATTGGGAGCTGGGCCTACTTTTTTATTGCCGTAGCTGCTTTTGCGACCATGTTCAGTACGTGCATGACCGCCCATGACGCTATTTCCCGTGTGAGTTTGGACGTGCTTCAAAAACTATATCCTAAGAAAAACATCTACGACCAGAAACATGCTTTCGCCTTGATGGTAATCGTAATGGCCTGGATCAATTGGATTGTAATCAGTCTTTTTAGTGCCAATATGGGCAAACTCGTTGCCTTGGCCACTTTTGTGTCCTTTGTTTTTGCGCCGCTATTGGGATGGATGAACCTAAAAACGGTAACCGGAAAAGATGTTCCCGATGAGCACAAACCCAAAATGGGACTAAAAGTACTTACCTACTGTGGAATGGTTTTTCTATCGCTTTTTGCACTCTACTATTGCTGGATGTTGTTGCTATAGCTTAATCAAACAACACATTATCATTTAGGACCACGATCAAAGAACGTTGGTTCTTTTTGTGCAATGTTTCCAAGCAGAATACGCCGTTGGTGCAGTTGTTCAAGATTTTGTCCTCTCCATAACCTACGGAATATAGGATATTGCTAGCAGGCACACCGCTTTCCACCAAATATTTTTTTATAGCATCTGAGCGCATTTGGGTAAGTCTAAAATTAGTGCTGCTGCCTCCCCTACTGTCAGTATAAGTTTCAATTCTAAGTTGAGCCTGCGGAAAAGCTTTCACAAAGTCCACCACCGTGTTCAGTTCATTTTTGATATCATCCGTTAATTGCGTAGAGCTGGTGCTAAAATAGAAATCGTCCATCTTCACCACTTTCTGGCCCTCGCGCTCTTCTACCATATCATTGTAAAAGGAAATTGGCACATCAAAAGTGTTATTTTGCAAGGCTTCGAGTTCATCTTGATTGAACTTTTTAATGTATCTTGAATAGCGCTCTTTGGATGCATCCAAAATCAATTCGGTTTCGTATGGAATTTCCAATCGATATTGCCCTTCTTCATCCGAACTTGTTTCTGCCAACATTTCCCCATTCATATCCCAAAGACTTACTGCTGCATTGGAAACTACTTCGTTTGCATTGCTCGCATTCACAACGGTTCCTTTAAAGGTAATGGTCTTGAGGCCAGGCTTTTCGTCAACCTTAAAGCCGTAAATATCATCTTTTCCTTTTCCTCCTTCACGGTTTGATGTGAAGTACCCCAACAAACCATCACCATCATTTCTAATGATCATTCCAAAATCATCGAATTCAGTATTAATAGGTGTTCCCAAATTAATAGGGATTCCAAAACCTTCGCCTTCAATGTTGGATTTATAGATGTCCATGCCACCAAGGCCATAAAACACATCGGAAGCAAAGTAAAAACTGTTCTCAAATATAAATGGGGCAACCTCGTTACCTGATGAATTGATACGTGGCCCTAAATTGATAGGGGCGGACATTACCTGTCCATTGTTGGTGTACACAAAATAAATGTCCGTTCCTCCGTAGCCCTCTTCAAAATCGGCAGAAAAGTAGAGTTTTCCGTTGGCATCATCGTAAAAAGGGTAATAGAAAGAGGTGCTCAAATCCTTTAGCAACAACTGGTAGGAACCTCCAATGGTCTGTTTTGCAATGGCCAAGGCATTTTTGCCATTTTCATCAAAGGCAAGTTCTCCATCTTGGGTGTTGGACAACACATAAAATACACTGTTCAAGCCAGATGAATACAATGGTGTAGCCTCATGGTAATCGGTTTCCTTTAGTTCCTGAAAAGATTGCAGCGCAGTAATTTGGCCCGTTGGTTGTATTTCGGACTCATAAATATTGAAATAGCCTTCGTTACCCGGTTCGTATCGTAGTTTTTTGTTGACTTGACGCCCGCTGGAGAACAATAACTTATCATTGTAAAAACTAGGGGCAAAATCTGTTTGGGGACTATTGCCCTCCAAATTGAAGATTTCGTACTCCAACTGATTCGCTTCGGCACCGTTCTGCAACAACTGATTATTGAATTCCATGTTCTCCATCAGTTCCTTTGGAAAACTTGATGATATATTGGTTAAAAAGTCTTCTTTTCCTTCGACATTCGGACTTTTGGATAGGCTCTGCAACATTTTATTGTAATGGTGCGTGTCCATCAAGGTGTCTTGGTCATAGATTTTCATGTAGGCTTCCGAAGCCTTGTCGTAATTATTTGTTTCAAAATAAGCGTCCGCAAGGTTCAGGAACTGCTGCTTGGTCAATACACCTTCAGAAAGATCTTCTTCGTATGCATTGACTGCTTTTTGGTATTCGTATTGAAAAAAGAAAACATCGCCTTGGGACTTCTTTTTTTGGGCAAAGCAGAAAACCACACCCAGTAGGGATACCAAAAGTGTTATCTGTATTTTTTTTGTATGGTTCATGTTAGAAAAATCTTGGGGAATCTATCTGCTTACCTTTATTGTTTTGTTTCTTGTTTTTTGATTTATTGTTTCCAAAGTCAAAACCACCTCTTCCAATATAAAATTTTAAAATGGCTTCGTGGGAACCGCCGCTGTACTCGCCCAAACCATTGGTGTTATAATCGTAAGAGTATCCAATAAACATTCCGTTGGAAATCTGGAAACCTGCCAATCCGCTCACGGCATTATCAAACCTGTATGAAGCTCCGATGGTCAATGCATCAATAAATTGAAAATTGGCCGATAGGTTTACCGTTACCGGGGAGCCTTGGAGATAATTCACCAAAAAAGCTGGTTTAAATTTGGTTTGCTCTCCCAACTCGAACACGTAGCCCCCAATGGCATTGAATTGCATATTATCTTCTACAATGGTCGCCACTTCATCATTATATAGGGCATTGGTCAAAAAATTGGGAACCGAAACCCCCAAATACCAATCTTCTTTGTGATACATAAAAAGTCCTGCACCCACGGTCGGATAGAAATTACTATAATTCCCTCCTAAGATGGAACCGTCCGATGGGTCTTCAAAAGTACCTTTGGAATAATCAATATTCAAGGACGAACCTCCTGCATTGAGTCCAAAGGAGAGCTTGGTGTCTTCCGATAATTGAATTTGGTAGGAATAGGCCACATCAAAATAGGTTTGTGTGGATGGTCCCAAAACATCGTTTACAATATTGATGCCCAGTCCCATTTTTTCGTTGTTGAATGGAATATTGGCCCCTCCACGTATGGTTGTTGGTGCTCCAGGGATATCCACCCATTGTGCGCGGTACAACCCAATAATTTCAGGACTTTCCACCGTACCTACGTAGCCTGGGTTAAAACTACCGATATTGTACATGTACTGGGTATACTGTGGTTCTTTTTGTGCATAGGCAAAACCCACAGCCATAAAAAGCACTACTAGAACAATTCTGTTTGTTGAAAAACCTGTTTTATCTGGCATTTTAGTTGTTCCTTACAATTTGAATCCACCCTTTTACCACGTCCGTTCCATCTCCATTAAGATCTAGGATATAAAAATAGGTGCCTTTGGGCAAATCTCCGTTCTTACCTGTTCCGTCCCACGAACTGTCATAACCATCCATTTGGAAGACGCTGTTCCCATAGCGATCGAATACTTCGAAAGTGTTATCTTCAAAATCTTCATGATTCACAAGGGTCAATGTATCGTTACGTCCATCGCTGTTGGGCGAAAAAATAGTACAAATGGTTCCTGGGTCTTCACATTGGTTTCTATTAATGGTTACCGTAACGGAATCCGAATTATTATCAGTGATCTCATTGTCTGCCGGTATGGAGGACTCCAATGTCGCCGTATTCGAAATATCTCCAGCATTTGTTGCCCTTACCGTTATTGTAAGTGATGCTTCTGCATCTGTTGCTTCCAATTGCGCAATCGTCCATTCCCCAGTATTGGCATCATAGTTTCCAATGGATGCTTCGGCATCGATAAATTCAAAATCTTCATCAAGTACATCCGAAATTACGATGTCCGTTACCGTGTTTCCATCAACATTTTCCACACTGATCACAAAAACTATCTCCTCACCCACCAAGTAAGAAGAATTGCCCTGCACTGTTTTGGTGATGGCCAAATCTATAGCTTCATTGGAAATGCAATCCTGCACGGTAATGGTCACCTGAGCCGATGAAGTATCGGCACAGGACCCCACGGTATCGGTTGTATACTCAAACACATACGCCCCGCTGGGCAATCCTGTAAAATCAACGGTATTATCCGCATCAAGGACTATTTCTCCGTTGGAAGGATCGGTAACCACGGCCCATGTTCCTGCATCCTGGCCCATCAGACCATCGTCCAAATCAAAACTAGTGGGACCTTCATCACTCGAAACGTTGCACACCGTCAGACCTTCGATAGGAACACCAGGTGAGAGTTCGTTGTCTATTGTAGCGATGACCTCAACTCGTTCAGATTCACATCCGTTGGCGGAAGCTGAAACATAAAAAGAGGTTGTTTCGGTCAAAGTGTTTGTTGTGTATGTAGCACTTGTACCAACAATATTTCCGCCTGTTGGGGCATCGTACCATGTGTAATTGATGGTACTCTCATCTGCTACGGATGCACTAGCTGTTAATATTAACGTAGCGGCATCACAACTGGAATCACCAGTGGTCGTATCAACTGTAGGGGTGAAATTACGCACTAAGGTGATAGCCAATACAGGGCTACCGCAATCGTTTGTTTCATCGTAGTAAAAGCCGTAATAGGTTCCAGGTTCCACTACATTGCTGCTATTAAGGTGTGCTCCTGTTTCCGAAGGAACCGAACTTGTACTCCAAATGAGCTCACTGCCCGATGGCGCTGTACCTGTAACATAACTGCTCAAATCCGTGCTTACTTCATCACAAAATTCTATGGTGGTATCATCCCCGTTAAACGTTGGGGCCGTATTTCCAGCATTGCAAGGACCGGAACAATCGTCAACAGTAACGATCAACTCTACGGTTTGGTCGGCACAAATACCTGATGCCGTAGCTGTATAAGTAAAAATATAATCGCCCAAAGGTTGACCATCAAAGTTTACCACATTGTCCGCATCAATGGTTATAGCTCCACCTGATGGGTCCGTAGTGATACTCCAAAGCCCTGGATCTGCTCCCGAAAGTTGATTGTCCAAATCAATAGTGGTGCCACCGTTCGAAGAATCAGCACAAACACTGGCCCCAGTTGTGGTTCCAGGATTGGGTTCTTCGTTTACCGATAGCTGCACCGTTACCGTATTGGGGCTAGCACAATTGTTTAAACTATCGTAATAAAATCCGTAATAGGTGTTGTTATTGACCACCTGTGTGCCTGTTACAACACTCGAAGCCAAATAATCTGCTGCTACACTTGAGTCAGGGTTTGAGCTCCAAACCAATTCTGTTCCAATTGGTGCAGCTTCATCTACATAATTATCCAAATCCTGAGTAAAATCATCTAAGGTTTCCACACAGAATTCCTTACCTGTATCGTTAAGTGATGGGGCTGTTGTTCCTGCATAACAGGTTTCTTTGATTGCGGTATCTTCTGCAACATCTCCATCTCCATTAGTATTTGATAATATTACGGAAAGCGTAATGGTGCCGTTGCCTAGACCACTTAAATTTACCCCTGTTATTTGTTCGTTTGCTGCGGATATCGTCCCAGAACCGATAACATTTGTACCTCCCCCGCTGCTGCTGAACGTATATTCGTAATCGGCATCTACTTCTGCTCCTGAAAAGGTAAAACCAATATTGGTATCATTCACCGAATTGATAGGGTCTTGGTCTATAGTCACACCATACCCTGATGGTACTGCAACAAGTTTAGTAGCCATATCGCTAGCTAGTGGTCCCGATCCATTATCATTACTTAGGGTTACATCCAAAGTAATTGTACCATCTGCAAGACCACTTAAGTCAATCCCTGTTATTTGTTCGTTGGCTGTAGAAACCGTTCCTGAACCTGTAACATCTGTACCGCCCCCGTCACTGCTGAAGGTATAATCGTAATCTGTACCAGAAATGGCATTTGTAAACGTAAAGCTTACATCATCCTCATTGTCTGAATCAATTAAGTTCTGATCTATCGTCACACTATACCCTGTTGGCACGGCTGTATCTTTTATGGCAATATCAGTGGTTTCTGGTCCTTCTGTGCCCAAAACATTGGTAATGGTTACCGTAAGAGTAATCACACCATCCGGCAGACCGCTCAAATCAATATTGGAAACAGTTCTATCCGATGTAAGAACTGTTCCACTACCTGTTACGGATAATGTATTGCCATCACCATCACTGGTAAATGTATAATCGAACGTGGTAAGAAATGTTGGAGCACTGGAAAAAGAAAAACTAACATTTTCTTCATTGGTAATATTAATCGGATCTTGATTAATGGTCACTGTATACCCACTAGGTTGATTATCATCCTCACTGGTTATGGTTACTGTAGCACTGTTTGGCGAACCAATAGTATAGTCAGCACCAGTATCAAGAGTTACTATTACCTCTTCATCCAATTCTGTGAGATTATCGTCTATAGGATTAACCGTAATAACCGCAGTCTGCTGATCATCAATAACATCCACACTACCCAATAACGCCTCATAATCATCATCTGGTGTAGCATCTCCCGAAACTACATAATTTATTGTTATTGGTGAACCTGTTTCATTAACCGCACCAATATCCACTGTAAATACCCCCTCTTCCGTACCAAGTTCAGCTGCTGTATCATCTGTTGCAATGATTGACACAACTGGAGTATCATCGTTCTGGATCGTGCCCGACGCAGGGGAACCGCTGACACCCACTCCATTGGTCGGTGTACCTAAAGCCACCTCGAAGGTCTCATCAGCCTCGACTATCGCATCATCCGTTATCGGCACAGTGATCTCTTGTGTTTCTCCGGGGTTGCCGACAAAAATCAACGGAGGGCCGACCGTATCATCGTAATCAACACCGCCAGTGGCCGTGTCGTCACTGAATGAGTATGCTACCTCTGTGCCGCCAAAAACCGCATTGTCAAGGGTGACCGTAAAGACCATATTACCAGCGGCCACGTCCTCAGTTGCGCTGACATCCGTTATCGTAAGGGTCGCACTATCATCATTTGTTATCGTGCCCGTCGCAGGGGAGCCGCTAACGCCAACTCCGTTGGTAGGGGTGCCCAGGACCACCTCGAAGGTCTCATCCGCCTCGACTATCGCGTCGTTTGTTATCGGCACCGTGATCTCTTGTGTTTCCCCAGGGTCGCCGACAAAGTTCAATGCACTCCCAGTATTGTCGTAATCAACACCGCCCGTTGCGGTGACATCCGTAAATGTGTACGTGACATCCGTTCCGCCAGCTACCTCATTGTCAAGTGTTACCGTAAATACCAGATCACCTCCCGCTACGTCCTCCGAAACACTAACATTCGTCATTGTTAGGGTCGCACTGTCATCATCAAGTATCGTGTTGGTCGCCGTCAGGTTCGCTGGGGACGGGTCCAAGGTTATCGATCCATTGGAAGTGCCCGTAAGGGTTACCTCAACAGTTTCGTTCCCTTCCACTATGGCATCCTCAATAACGGAAAGGACGATGTCCGCCGTTGTGTCACCCGCGAATATAGTCACCGTTCCCGTTGCCGTAAAGTCGATATTCTCCGTAGCCGTACCATCCGTAATGCTGTAGTTGACATCAGTATCCGTGGACGATATGGCAGTCTGGGTCACCGTCAGAACACCGTCCGTCACGCTCCCGGCCCCGTTCTCCGAACCGTTGGTGGTGTTCAATATGTTCACGGTCGCACCGTCGTCATTGTTTATCGTATAGGTCGTCGTAATTTGTGGACCCAAGGTTAAAGTACCATCAGAAGTGGATAAGGAAAAATTAATATCCTCATCTGACTCAACATCAGAATCTTCTGTTATTGAAAGCCCTGTAATTGGTATAATAGTTGTAGAAGAGTAATCGTCGGCAGGGATTACCACAACTTGAGGACTGGAAAATGAATAATCAGTACCAGCGTCCGCAGAACCTGTTCCATCATCAGTAACAGTTACCGAAGTATCGGTACCAAGCATCCCCCCAGACACTATGAGCTCAGGGAGGTTACCACCATTAGCCTCGACATCTGAACTCGTCGCCTGAGAGAATTGGACATTAATCTGCCCAAACCCCACACCAATACCGAGCAGTAAAAAAACAACAAACAATAGTCCACCACGACCTATGGTGGTCCTGGGTTTATTTGGGGCATTTTTATATAAGGTTGACATCACCAATTCAATCAATTTCAGTTTATCCAAAAGCTACATATAGGTCGGTGATTTGGGGCTACCAATATTACAAAAAAGGCAAGGAACATCCTTGCCAATTAGTTTAAACCTCAGTTTATTCGGATAAAGTGTTTTCCTTGCCTACGAAACTGTCGCAGAAGTGGTTTCGGCCTCGCGGTGGATTTTTTTCACCAAGCCTTGCAACACCTTGCCCGGCCCTACTTCCACAAAGGATGTGGCTCCATCTTTCACCATTTGTTGCACGCTTTGCGTCCACTTTACGGGAGCAGTTAATTGTAGTATTAAATTCTTCTTGATTTCTTCGGCATCGGACACGGCCGTAGTCGTTACATTTTGATAAATAGGGCAAGTAGGTATTTTGAATTCCGTAGATTCAATCGCTGCTGCCAATTCTTCCCTGGCAGGCTCCATTAAAGGGGAATGAAATGCTCCTCCCACGGGCAACAACAAGGCTCTTCTTGCTCCAGCTTCCTTCATTTTTTCACAGGCGATGTTTACGGCATCCACCTCACCAGAAATTACCAATTGTCCTGGGCAATTATAGTTGGCGGGAACCACAATGCCTTCCACTTCGGCACAAATCTTTTCCACTACCTCATCTTCCAAGCCCAAAACAGCGGCCATGGTACTGGGTTGAATTTCACAGGCTTTTTGCATGGCAAGGGCACGTTGTGAAACCAATTTTAGGCCATCTTCAAAATTTAATGTTCCATTGGCCACCAATGCGGAGAATTCCCCCAAAGAGTGACCAGCAACCATATCGGGTTTAAAGGTATCCCCCAACACCTTGCTCAAAATCACGGAGTGCAAAAAGATAGCAGGCTGGGTCACCTTGGTCTGCTTTAAATCTTCGGCAGCGCCCTCGAACATGATATCGGTTATGGAAAACCCAAGAATTTCGTTGGCTTTTTCAAAAAGTTCCTGTGCTTCGGAATGGTTTTCGTAGAGGTCCAAGCCCATACCTACAAATTGTGCCCCCTGTCCTGGAAAAATATATGCGTTCATAGTTGTCGAGTTTTTGAGTGGGACAAAAATAGGGATAATTTGTTTGCTTACCCTTCCTTAAACCAACTGGAATATTTTATGTAATTGTTGGCAATTCGGTAAATTTCCCCCGAAGAAAGTTCGGGACTGATATCTTTTATTTTCTTGGCGGGCATTCCGGCATATATACTCCCGGCTTCTACAAGTGTACCTTTGGTAACCACAGCCCCTGCCGCAATAATGGAGTTGCTTTCCACCACGCAATCATCCATAATAATACTCCCCATACCCACAAGCACATTGTCCTTAATGGTACAGCCATGGACGATGGCATTATGCCCAATGGACACATTGTTTCCAATAGTGGTCGGAGATTTTTGATAGGTGCAGTGGATAACGGCACCATCCTGTACATTCACTTTGTTGCCCATTTTTATAAAATGGACATCGCCCCTGATCACGGCATTGAACCAAACGCTACATTGATCGCCCATACTCACCTCGCCAACAATGGTGGCATTTTCGGCTATAAAACAGTCTTTTCCTATTTCTGGGGATTTGCCCCTCACGGATTTCATAATCATTCTAATATATTTTGAGGTTTTTGTCTGTGTATGCTCGACTACCCCTTCGACTCCACTCAGGGTAACAGCTCGATGTGATACTTTATTGAAAATACGACAATAGATCGGCTTTTTTGGAAGCGGAAACGGAAAGTTCCTTGCCATTGGAAAGCACAACGCTTCCTCCTTTTCCTTTCTTGTACTTGACCACCTCCACAACATTTACCAAATAGGATTTATGTATGCGGGCAAAGGAATAGGGTTTTAGTGCTTCTTCAAAATATTTTAGTGTTTTGCTCACCACTATTCTTTTCTTTTCCAGATAGATTTCGGTGTAGTTATCATCTGCTTTACAAAAATAGATGTCCGATACGTCCAACACTTGAAAACCATCTTGTTGGGGCAGGGTTATTTTTCCTTCTGCACGAACGGGCCTTGCTTGGAGCACTTGTCCCTCCAAGGCATTTTCTTTCTCCTTGATGGCCCTAACGTAGTCCACTGCCTTGATCAATTCATCAATATTGATGGGTTTCATTAAATAATAGGCCGCATGATGGTTCAGTGCATCCATGGCATATTGATTGTAGGCCGTAACGAAAATGGTCTCGAATGCACGGTCGGGAATTTTGTCCAATAGATCAAAAGCGTTGCCAAAGGGCATTTCCACATCCAAAAATACCAAATCTGGGTCATGCTTTTTAATCTGGGCCAACCCCTCTTCAATGGTTGCTCCCTCTCCCATCAAATGGATGTTTTTGCAGTATTTGGCCAAATAGTTCCGAAGTATTTCCCGGCTATTGGTTTCATCTTCCACAATGACCGCTTTGAGTTCCATCATTGTTTTTTAAGTTTTAAGGATACCATTGTACCCGTTCGGTCGTTATTTAAATCAGAAATGGATACATCTACCCGATTTTTGTACATATCGTTCAAAATTTGGATTCGCTTTTGGATATTTCCCATCCCTTTTGATTTCTGTTTCTTTTGATTGGTGGTCTTCAGGGCCGCCGATTTTTTCCTTCCAATACCGTTGTCCTCGATACAGATTTCGAGCAGATCATTGGTGACCTGTCTCACTTTTATTTTTAAAAATCCTTTTTCTTCTTTGTAGCGCAAACCATGCCATATAGCATTTTCAATATAAGGTTGAAGTAGCATGGGCGGAATTTGAAAGGCAGCTATGTCGATTTTGTCGTCTACCTCAATTTCATAATCAAACTTATCCGAAAATCGCGAATGTTCCAGTTTTACATAAAGTTCCAACAACTCCAATTCTTTGGCAAGTGGAATAAAATCTTCCTCCGAATTCTCGAGTACGCTACGCATCAATACGGAGAACTCGCTCAAAAAGCGGTTGGCACTTCGCTCGTCGCTCTTGGCAATATAATTGTTCACAGAATTGAGCGCATTAAAAATAAAATGGGGATTCATTTGGGTTCGAAGCGATTTCAACGCCAAAAGGTTGTTGGCCAGTTTTTGCTGTTTGTTGCTCCGGTAATACAAAAATGCGGTGAGTGCCATAAGGGCTATCCCGAATATTAATGAATAAATGATCCATTTTTGGCGCTTGCTGGTCTCTTCGTACAACTGCTGCTCCGTAACGGCCAAGCTGTACTTGCTTTGACTGAGTTCCCGCTCCTGTTCCAAACTGGAAATGCGGTTCTGCGTGTTCGCTATTTCCCGATTAAAGCGGGCGGCCCGTGATATTTCCTGCTCTTTTCGCACATACAAACTGTCCACCACGGCCACATAATCTTGGTAAGATTCCAATGCCTTGGTATAATCGCCCTTGTAGCGATACACTTCGGACAATTTCCGCGTAGCGTCCTTTTGTACGATCAAATCATCGTCCCTATCGGCTTCGACAATACTTTTTTCCAAGTAAGGTATGGCCTCATCCAATTTATCCTGGGCAATATATGCATTGGCAATTTTATAATTGATGCGCTGCGAGGTAATGGTATCCCTTGCTGAGACTCCTTTCTCGTTTGAAGAAACATTGGATTTGGGCAGCTGTTCCAGTTCGTCCAAGTTTTTTTTGCGCAACTGGATCTCGTCATCATATCGGTTTTTTTGATTGTAAAAATCCGCTACTTTTTCACTTTCTTGAATCAACCGTTCGGGTGCCACTTGTTTGGATAGGTTCAAGGAATTTTGATAAAAGCCCTCGGCCTCAATCACCCTGTTTTCACTGGCAAAGGCATCGGCAATTTTGGAACTTAAGTCTATCTCCTTCGGAGAGATTTGGTTTTTTTTCGCAATGAGCAATCCTTGTTGGTAATAGTCTTGGGCTTGCTTTAAGTTCGACAGTTCCTTATTGGCATCTCCCAAAGTTTCAAAAAGTTCCACCCGCTGGTACGGTACCATATTTTTCTCTACTACCAATGGTTCCAAAATGGAAATTGCACTTTCATGGTCACCGTTCAGCACATAGACCTTACCCAACAACAATTTGGTTTTATTGGATGTTAGGGCGGTCAAAGCATCCTTAAAATTTGTAATGGCCAAATCGTACTGCTTGTGGTACATGTAAATTTCTCCAAGTGTTCGAAGGGATGATGAAAACTCTCGCTTGTTTCCTATGCTCCCCAATGGCTCCATGGAACGGGCAATAAAGTCGATACTTTTCTCAAGGTCCTTCTTTTTGTAGAAATTGGCCGAATCCAAAAAGCGCTGATGGTCCATCAGATTATTTCTTGAACTGGATACTTCGCGCTTTTGCTTTCGTGAGGACGTTGAACCGCCATAGCCCTCCACCAGTACATCCACGTCTTCATCTGATTTAATGCGGTAACGAACCGTTTCCAATTCCGGTCCTTCAATAATCAACATATCCCCAATGGATGCCTTAATGGTAAACTCGCCCAAGGCATTGGTTCTGGTGTAAGCTCCCTTATCGATGGAAACCTGAACTCCAGAAATGGGCACATAGTTCTCCTTGCCCTTTACGGAACCTTTGATTTCCATTTGCCCTTGCACATTTCCAACTTGCGCCAAACTGCTCAGGGAGGCCATCAACACCAATAACACTATGTATGCCTTATGAATCATAACTTAGGTAAACATACTGCTTCCCAGGCATTTTAAAAAATGGGTTCCCGCTGAATTAGGCTAAAAAACACCATGATTATCCTTGGTCACGAAGTAATCCGGTTCGGTCACTCATTTTAAGTGCCGTGTTACTCATTCTGGTTTTTTATTCATGAAAGATGCAGATACATTTACCTCAACTTTAAAAATTATTGCATCATGAAACATATAAATTATTTATTGGGTACGGCATTTTTGCTATTTATGACAGGTACAAGCTACGGTTGTAACCTTAAAGCCCAGAACAACGACAAAACTACATTGGTCACTCAATATGCTGAGACAAAACCAAAGGAACAATACGTTAAAATTGCCTTATTATTGGACACCAGCAATAGCATGGATGGGCTCATCAACCAAGCCAAGGCACAATTATGGGACATTGTAAACGAATTTACCCATGCCAAATGCGGTACCAATGCTCGGCCTTCCCTTCAAATTGCGCTTTATGAGTATGGGAATGACAACCTTTCGTCCCGTGAAGGATACATTAGACAGGTTTTGGGATTTAGCAATGACCTGGATGAGATTTCGGAGAAACTATTTTCTCTGACCACGAACGGAGGTGAGGAATATTGCGGACAAGTCATCCATACTTCTTTAAAGCAATTGGACTGGGGCAAAAACGCCGACGACCTTAAAATGATCTTTATTGCTGGCAACGAACCTTTTACGCAAGGGAAGTTGGATTATAGGGATGCAGCAACCAATGCCAAGGAAAAAGACATTATTGTGAATACCATTTTTTGCGGCAACTACGACCAAGGCATTTCTACCATGTGGAAAAAAGGAGCTACGCTTACCGGTGGTGAGTATATGGCAATCGACCACAACAGACAAGTGGTTCATATAAACACTCCTTACGATGACATCATCATTCAGCTGAATTCCAAATTGAACAACACTTACATCTCCTATGGTTCCAGCGGAAGACAAAAAAAGGAACTCCAATCCATGCAGGATGCCAATGCCGCCGAATTGGAAGAGGCCGTTGTCGTAAAGCGTGCCGTGAGCAAAAGTTCCAGATTGTACAAAAACGCTACTTGGGACCTGGTGGATGCCGCAGATGAGGATGAAGCGGTCATATCCGAATTGAAAGACCGAGATTTGCCAAAAGAACTTCAAGGAAAATCCGAAAATGAGATCAAGGCTTATGTAAAGCAAAAGAAAACGGAACGGGAAGAAATCCAAAAGCGGATACAGGAACTCAATGCCAAACGTGAGGCCTACATTGCCGAGCATCAAAAAGAAGAAGCGGGAGAGCTAGAGAATGCTATGCTTTCGGCCATAAAGGCCCAGGCTTCAAAGAAAAATTATACTTGGGATAAAAAATAGAATTGCCAATCAAAGGCACGTTGTCACATGGAGCGTAGTCGTGAACTTTTAACGACATCTCGACTGCGCTCGATGTGACATAATATCAATTCTGAATGGTGTCAAAAAAAATATCGCATAGGAAAAAAGATTAAAAACGGAGGGGTTGACACAAATTCCACAAATTATCGCGAAGGTTTTCTAAAATCAGAAGTCATAGAACAGAACTTGGATGTCTGAAGTCTGAACTACCTAAAAGTACTTATTCTTGACTCTTTACTCCTAAAAAAGTTCTCGACTACGCTCGAACTGACATAATTTCAATTGTTATGCGAATTAATTGTTAGCAGCCGGGCAGTAACAATCGTAACGATTGCCTTGGTCGCTTTGTCCAAAATCGTAACCCAAAGTGATTTGATGGAAACCACCATTATCAAAACGGATATCCCCGGATTGATAGGAATAATTGTACGAGAACATGAATCTATTCACATTAACCCCGATAATTGGCGTAAACAATTGCAAACGTTGTTCCCCGAAATTTCCGTTGGATTGAAATTGTGCCCCATCAAAACTACGTCGGTATGACAAACCGGCCCACACTGTACCAAAACTCACATCTCGGTACACTTTAGCATTCAAATCTACCGTCTTCTCTTTGGTAAAATCCGTCATCTGGAACAAAATGGATGGTTCAATCCGTGTATTTCTTCCAAAAACATATCCTACGGAGAACAAGTAGCGCCTCAAGTTGTCAAATTCGGCTGCTGAGTATAGGTCACGTCCACTCCCCAAAACATTTAAAATAGCAGCATGTGCATAAAACTCGAACAAATTATAGGAAACACCCAAATCCACATTAAAATAGCTCGCTGTGTTCTTTACCCCAGTAACAACAGGGTCTGGATTCACGGACCTAAATTCCGTTTCGTCCAAACTACTAAGAATAATGCCTGCACTCAAACCTAAAGATAGTTGGTTGAGCGTTCTAAAATCGCCGCCTAACTGCAAATGGTGCGCGTAAGTAGCTTTGAAGCCCGTTTGTGAATGGTATCCATTGGAATCGTTAAAAAGTATGCCCCCTATCCCACTGCGCTCACCAACCCTGGAATTTATGTTCAATGTTTGTAAGCTTGGTGCTTCATCCACATTAAACCACTGTTTCCTAGCGGTAAGACGAACCTTGGTCCCCTCGGCAATACCTGCCATGGATGGGTAGACTAAGTAATAATTGTCCGCCAAGTAATCAAAATACACGGGAATTCCTTCCTGTGCTTTGGCCACGGACCCAAAAAACATGGTTAGGATAATTGAGGTTAAAATACGTCTCATGTGACGGTTGGGGCTAGATGGTTGTTCAATACAATAAAACACTAAGATAACGGTAAGTGGTGCACATTATTATAATATTTTGCTGCGCATCCTAACTATTGGTATTTTTGTACAAAAGATTCAAGATGAAAGAATATAACATTACCGTTGTTCCAACCAACAACCCCAAGATAATCAAGTTGGAAGCCAATCATTTTTTGGCTAAGGGCAACTATGAATATAAAAACATAGACGAGGCCAAAAATTCTCCTTTGGCCCAACAACTTTTCTACTTGCCTTTTATCAAAACCGTTTACATTGCCAGTAATTTTGTGGCTTTGGAAAAGTTTGACATTGTGGAGTGGGACGATGTAAAGGACGAAGTGGCCCAGCAATTGGTGGAATACCTTAACGCTGGAGAACCCGTGGTCAATGAAGAAGATATTAAAAAGAAGCAACCCATTACCGTTTATGCGGAGGTGACCCCCAATCCTGCGGTGATGAAGTTTGTTTCCAACAAGCGCATTGTTCCCAGCACCTACGAATTCAAGAATATTGATGAAGCGAAAGATTCGCCTTTAGCCATAGAATTGTTCCATCTTCCCTTTGTAAAAGAGGTCTTTATGGACGAAAACTATGTTTCCGTTACTAAATATGAGGTTGCGGATTGGGAGGAAATCAACATGCAATTGCGTGAGTTCATCAGGGATTATTTGGCTGATGGCAAGGACGTGGTAACAGCAGAGGCCATTCAAAAAAGTAAGGAAACGGTAGAGCAAAAAACGGTGCAGACCGATTATGATGATACTTCCCTGCAAATCATAGACATTTTGGAAGAATATGTAAAACCTGCCGTTGCCAGCGATGGCGGAAACATTCTTTTCCAATCTTATGAAGAGCAAAGTGGTACGGTTAGCGTAATCCTTCAAGGTGCTTGTAGTGGTTGTCCATCTTCTACATTTACCCTAAAAAATGGCATCGAGACCATGCTCAAGAACATGATGGGTGAAAAAATCAAGGAAGTAGTGGCTTTAAACGGGTAATTTTTACCTTTTAACTGCCATATTTCGGTCAAAATTTGTTAAATTCAAGGGAATCAAAAAAATACATTGACCATGGCAGTTTTAAAAGTTATTGAAGTATTGGCGAATTCCAGCAAAAGTTGGGAAGATGCAACCAACAAAGCATTGGAGCAAGCCTCAAGATCAGTTAAGAATATTCGTTCCATCTACATCAACGAGCAAAGTGCTACGGTAAAAGATGGAAAGATTGACGGCTACAGGGTAAACGTAAAGATTACCTTTGAAGTTCAGTAGAAAATTTGAAGAAAAGAAAATGCGTCCCTAAACGGACGCATTTTTTTATGCTTAAAATATTCAGTTAATGAAAAAAGTGCTTTTCTTCATAATAATTACAATCGCAACCCTAAGTTGCAAACAAAAACCTAAGGAAGTGACCCACGAACATACCAATGCACTCATCCATGAGACTAGCCCCTATCTCCTGCAACATGCCCACAATCCCGTAAATTGGGAAGCATGGCACCCCGATGTGTTGGAACGGGCAAAAAAAGAGGATAAGCTATTGCTCATCAGTATTGGTTATGCTGCTTGCCATTGGTGCCATGTGATGGAAAAAGAGTGTTTTGAAGACGCAGAAGTGGCCGAGGTGATGAACAAGAACTTCGTCAACATTAAAATTGACCGCGAGGAACGCCCCGATGTGGACCAAATTTACATGGATGCCATTCAAATGATATCAGGGCAAGGTGGGTGGCCCCTTAACATTGTGGCACTGCCAGACGGGAGACCTTTTTGGGGTGCTACATACGTGCCCAAGGACAATTGGATAAAATCGTTGGAGCAGCTCGCAGAACTTTATAAAAAAGATAAACCACGGGTAACCCAATATGCTGCGGATCTGGCCAATGGACTGCATGCCATAAATCTAGTGGAAAACGATAAGGACAGTGACCTGTATTCTTTGGATCAACTGGATGTGGCAATCCAAAATTGGACCCAATACTTCGACACCTTTTTGGGAGGCCACAAACGCGCCCCTAAATTTATGATGCCCAACAATTGGGACTTTTTATTGCACTATGCCACCGCTGTCGACAAACCTGAAATTATGGAGTTTGTGGACACGACCCTCACTCGAATGGCCTACGGTGGTGTATACGATCACGTGGGAGGTGGGTTTTCCAGATACGCCGTGGACACTAAATGGCATGTGCCCCATTTTGAAAAAATGCTGTACGATAATGGTCAGTTGACAAGCCTTTATGCCAAGGCCTATGCCGCAACCAAAAACGAATTGTACAAAAATGTAGTGGAAGAAACCATCAATTTTGTTCAAGAAGAATTTTTGGATCGCAGTGGCGGTTTTTATTCCTCTTTGGATGCCGACAGTCTTGATGAAAACGCCGAATTGGTAGAAGGCGCTTATTACGTTTGGACCAAAAAAGAGCTTTCCGGTTTATTGGGGGATGACTTCGAGTTATTTCAAGAGTATTTCAATATTAATTCCTACGGATATTGGGAAGAGGAAAACTATGTGCTGATCAGGGACAAATCGGATGAAGAAGTTGCGGATAAATTCAACATCACCATCCCAGAGTTGAAGACCACAATTACAGAGAGCCTTGCCAAACTTAAGGGAGAAAGGGAAAAACGCCCCAAACCACGGTTAGATGATAAAATTTTGACCTCTTGGAATGGATTAATGCTTAAAGGACTTGTGGATGCCTACCGCTATTTGGGTGAAGAAGATTACCTGAATCTCGCTTTAAAAAATGCTGAGTTCATTGAGCGTGAAATGATTAAAAGTGATGGCTCGCTTTACCGAAACCACAAGGAGGGCAAAAGTACCATCAATGGTTTTTTAGAGGATTATGCCACCGTAATCGATGCCTATTTCTCGCTCTACGAAGCCACCTTTGATGAAAAATGGCTGGACTTGGCCAAAAATCTGCTCGAGTATTCCAAAAAGCACTTTTGGGATGAAACTTCGGGCATGTTCTTTTATACTTCGGATGAAGACCAATCCTTGATCAGAAGAACCATAGAGGTGGACGATAATGTGATTTCTTCCTCCAACTCCATCATGGCCATCAATCTGTATAAATTTCATAAACTCTACCCTGAGGAAAGCTATGGTAATATGTCCGAGCAGATGTTGAAAAACGTTCAAAAGGATTTTGACCGTAGGGCCCAAGGTTTTGCCAACTGGTTGCATTTGGTGCTGTTCCAGAATCAAGATTTTTATGAAATCGCTATACTTGGCGAGGACTACAAAAATTTGGGGCAACAGATCAGTAAGGAATATGTACCCAACAGTATTTTGGTAGGCTCCCAAAAAGAGGGAAATTTGGAACTATTGAAAAACAGGGGAAACCCTAACAAAACCTTAGTTTATGTTTGTATAGAGGGGGCTTGCAAACTCCCTGTAACAAAAGTGGAAGAGGCTTTAAAACAGCTGTAGGCAACATTAACATTTGTTTAAAAACCTTTTCTTTTATTTCAGTTTAATATTAACTACGTTGCCATTTAAACTAAAAAACCATTATGGAAGAACTAGAAAATTATCAAACATACATTGATCAAACCATCGAATGGGCCGTAGGCATTTTACCAAGTCTTATAACGGCCATCATCACATTTTTTATAGGTCTTTGGGTCATCAAATTTTTTAATCGAATGGTCCGTCGCTTTTTTGCAAAAAAGGATTATGATGAAACTTTGGAATCCTTCTTACAGAGTTTTATCAGTATTACCCTAAAAGCATTACTGTTTGTTTTGGTGATTACCCAATTGGGGGTCAAAACATCCTCTTTGGTAGCCATAGTTGGTGCCGCAGGCCTTGCTGTTGGCTTGGCTTTACAGGGATCTTTGGCCAATTTTGCCGGTGGGGTGCTTATCCTCATTTTTAAGCCTTTTAAGGTAGGGGATTGGATTTCTGCACAAGGTGTGGATGGTACTGTCAAGGAAATTTCCATTTTCAACACTAAGTTGAGCACTTTTGGCAACCAAATTGCCATTATCCCGAACGGGCAACTATCCAACGGCAACATTGTCAACTATAATATGGAAAATACCCGAAGGGATAAATTTGATGTAGGTATCGGATATGGATCAAACATTAAGGAGGCCAAAGAGATATTATTACAAATTTGTGCCGACAACCCAAGTATTAATACTGAACCTGCCCCAGAGGTATATGTAGGTGCCTTGGGCGATAGTTCCGTAAACCTAACGCTACGTTTTTGGGCCAGCACCGATGTATTTTGGCCCGCACACTTTTACGTAATAGAACAGACAAAATTGCGCTTTGATGCTGCTGGAATCGAAATTCCCTTTCCACAACGCGTCATGCACCAAGCTGAAGTAGATTAATTTTTTTTCTTTTTCTGTTGAAGGACAAAATCCTTGAGATAATAGGGCTCAAAATAAGCCACATTCTCAAATTGACCGGCTTCGTATTTCTTAAATGCAATTGAAGCCATTTCCTTAGCAGAAGGAACTACGGATTCATTAAAAACAAAATTGGGGTGTTGCAAGACACCCCTACATTTTTCTGCTCCACTACCCACCACATATACTTTTTTATCGGAAACATAATCAGAAAAAGATTCCTCATTGACAATCTCTGCACGGGTCTCCCGTACTTCTTTATAATCCGAACCATAGATACAGGAATAGACTTCCATGCGTCTGGCATCCAGCACAGGGATCACCAATTCCCCAGGATTCAAATCCACCTGATGGGCCATACTCTGCAAGGTTGGTATGGCAATCAAAGGTAAATCCAACGAAAAGCAGAGCCCTTTGGCAGCGGACACCCCAATACGAAGCCCAGTGTACGAACCGGGACCCTTGCTGATGGCAACGGCATCAAGGTCCGAAAATGACAAAGAAGCCTCTTTCAAGGCTTCTTTTATAAATACATGCAATTGTTCCGAATGCGAATAGCTCGCTGCATTGTTTTCTTTTAGGACAATGATATCTTTGTCCTTTGAAATGCTTACGGAGCAATTGGTGGTCGCAGTTTCTATATTTAGTATTATGGCCATAGCGGCCACAAAGATACTAGTTTAATGAAATGGGCAACCCAAAGTAGAACTCCAATATTTTCAATCTGAAGATATAATCGTACTTGGTACGGATCACATCGGCTTGGGCATTCTCCACTCTGGACTGTGCCTGACTAAAGTCAAAGGCGTTCATTAATCCAACATCGAAACGTTCCTTGGCATATTCGTAGGCCAAACGTCTGGCTTCCAAAGTTTTTTCTGCTGCGATATAAGCCTTTTCAAACGTACTTACATCCACATAAGCTTGTTGAATGGTGTACTCCAAGTCCAGTTTATCCTGCTTAAATTGCAATTTTGCTTTTTCCAGACTGATCTTAGATCGCATAACATTATTGCGCGTGCTCCATCCATTAAATATGGGAATGCTCAATTGTGCACCATAACTGATACCATCAAAAATCCATAACTGGTCCGTTAGGTTTGGCGTGTAGGGAATTCCGTCACCGTCAGGTATTTGGGTCACATCGGAATATCTAGTACCGTATTGGAAAAAAGCAGACAAGGTCGGCAAATAAGCACCTTTGGCAATCTTAAGGTCCTGTTCGGCCAAATCCACATTGGATTCAGAGAATTTAATGTCGTTTCTAAAACCCAAAGCCTTATCAAAAATTACCTTTGGAGAATTTTTAAGGATATCCGAAGGTGGAATATCGAACTCCTCTTCTGCAATATCAAAGTTTTCGTAATCGGTAATCTGTAGCAATTGTGCCAAATTAACACGAGCGATCAAAACATTGCTTTCACCGTTCACGATTTGCTGTTCTTGATTGGCAGCGGTTGCCTCAATCTCCAAAAGATCTCCCCTTGGCACAACTCCAGATTCCACCAACTCCTTGGTTCTTTTTAGATCTTGTTCCGTAACGGCATATTGTGCTTTAAAGGTTTTTAATTGCTCTTTGTTGGAAAGTACCTGCAAATAGGCATTGGCCACATTTAAACGAATATCGTCCTTTAAATTATCCAAACGATATTGGTTGGCAATGGCATTCATTTTTGCCCTGTTCAATTGATGCATGTTTCTCAAGCCATCAAAAAGGGTTACATTGGAGCTAACACCAATGTTCATGTTATTTGCCGTGCTGTTTGTAGGCAGGTTGTTTGTTGGGTTAATGGAGAAACCTGTATTACTCGATACCGATGTTGATCCATTTAAGCTAGGAAGCATATTTCCTATGGCATCGGACTTATCTATTTTAGCGTTTTCCAGATCTAGTTCAAATTGTTCTACGGTCAAATTGTTCTCCACCGCGTATTCCACACACTCCTGAAGCGTCCATTGACGTACTTGGGCACTGGTCAAGGTAACGGCGAACAACAATAGTAGTATTGTTATGCTATTTTTCATTCGTTTTTTGATTTTGGTTTATATAATGATGGTCAGCATGGATTAATCCTCTTCAGTCTTCTTCTCGAGCTTGTTCCAAACTTTGATCTTATCATCTTCACCAATGCCTGAAACAATTTCTACATCTATACCATCACTCACTCCCAACTCAAGATCTTTGCGTTCGAATTCGTTTTCGCCTGTTTGTACTTCCACGTATGGTTTTTCGGTCTCTTTATCAAACTGAAGCAAAGCTTCTTTTATCGCCAATACATCCTTTTTTTCTTCCAAAACAATGGAAGCGTTTGCACTGTACCCGGCCCGCACATACGAAGTACTATCGCTTTCCTTTACATCCAGATCACCTTCAATCTTAAACTGGACGGCACCTTCTTCTTCCACACCTTTAGGTGCGATAAATTTTAATTTGGCATCGAATTTTTGCTCTTCCAAGGCACCTAGGCTTATTTCCAATGGCATTCCCACGCTTAACTTTCCAACCTCGGCCTCATCCACTTCACCTTCAAAAATCATTTTGGACATATCGGCGATCGTGGCGATGGTGGTCCCCTCGTTAAAGTTGTTACTCTGGATTACCTGATCTCCTTCCTTCACAGGAATTTCGAGGATGGTCCCAGATACAGTGGCCCTAATGTTAGTGTTGGCACTAGCTGAACCTCCGGCCGAACCTTTTCTAATGATCTGGTAATCCGCTTGTGCATTTTTTAGTTCTTGCAAAGCCTGATCATAGGTCAACTTTAAGTTGTTAAAGTCCTGACTGGAAATCACACCTTTATCGAACAGGGTTTTGTTCCTGTCGTACTCAATTTTGGCATTGTTAAGGGCCAATTCCGCATTGCGTACCCTTCCTGCCGCTTGGTTCATGGATTGCTCGTTGGGAACAACTTTGATTATCGCAATAAGGTCGCCTGATTTTACCCTTACCCCTTCTTCCAAAAGAATTTTATCAATGATCCCGGAAATTTGGGGTTTGATGTTGATTTCGTCCTCGGGTATCACTTTCCCAGTAACGATTACTTTATTTACGATGTCCTTTCGTTCTGCTGTTTCGGTTTTATACAGCTCTACAGGAGTACTGTTCTGCTTTAAAAAGTAGACAACGGCGGCCAAAATACCAATGACCACTACCCCTATCAATCCGTATTTTACATACTTGTTCATTCTTGCTTATTTGATTCGTTATTTAATTGTATTGATGATTATTCTTCTCTTAGTGCGTCTATGGGCTTAATTTTTACGGCCCGGTTGGCTGGCAATAGGCCTATGAGTACACTCAGCCCTACCATTAAAATAAATGATATGATAAACTGTGGGATGCTGATCATGGGCTGTACAAAAGGGAAATTGTCCCCGCTGCCAAACATGGCATCCAAAATGGATAATATTCCTACTGCAACCGCAAATCCTACCAAACCTGCAAACGCTGTTAAAACAATGGCTTCCACAACAATTTGACGTTTTACAATGACCGGGGTTGCTCCCAAGGCCCTTCTTACTCCTATCTCCTGTGTACGTTCCTTTACCGTGATCAACAGAATATTACTAATGGCAATCACGCCCGCCAGCAAGGTGAAGATTCCCACAAAAAAGGAAAACCCTTTTAGAACCGTTGTAAATGCTGAGATGTTATTGAATATCTCCGACATATCGAAGCTTCCTATGGCACGCTCGTCATCTGGGTGGATATCGTACTTGGCCTTTAAAATGCTCTTTATCTGTCTTTCAACAAAGGGGACAGGTGTATTCTCCTCGACCGCAATGGCCATCCATCCCATCCTATCACCAGAATTAAAGGCTTTTTGAAAAGTGGTAAAGGGTATAAATACTGCATTTTCCCCATCAATATTAATATTGTTGTTGGGCTTATAAATTCCCACCACACTAAAATATACGCCATTGATACGGATATCCTTGCCTATAGCCTTATCTCCTTTATCAAAAAGGAGTTTATAGGTCTCTTCGCCAATAACACATACTTTTTTGGAATGTTCAATATCGGTCTGGTTCAAGAACCTGCCTTCGACCAGTTTCTTTTTGGTGATATTGTCTATTTCCGGAAAGTCTCCGTACACTGCAGAACCACTTGTCTGTCCATTTCTGTAAACGGTAACAGTTCCTCTGTGACTGGCCAACTCAATTCGTGGTGCCAGCACCTCAATCTCCGGAATCTGTCTTTTTAAGATGTCCGCGTCTTCGAGCTTGTAGCGGATTCTTCGTCCACGTTCAAAACCTTTGTAGGGTTCGGAGGTTGATTGCCCCCAAACAAACAAGCTGTTCGAGGCAGTTCCCGCAAAAAGTTTGTTGAACCCGTTGCTCATCCCATTGGCCGACCCCAATAACAACACCAAGATGATCATGGCGAAAATTACGCCCAACATAGTTAGGAAGGTCCTGAACATATTCTTGCCCAGGGTATGAAAAATTTCTATCCACAAATCCTTATCAAATAACCACATAACTATATATCACTTAGTGCAACAATGGGTTTAACATTTGCAGCTTTCATGGCTGGCAACAGCCCTGCCAATACTCCCGCAATTATCAAAATAATAGTGGCCGTAACCACGGTGGAAAGATTTACCGAGGGGTTGCTAAAGGCAGGTGTTTCTATCATGGGGCCTACCGAGGCCAAAATCATCCAAGCAAACAACAATCCCACAAAACCAGAGATGGCGGTAATAAAAACGGATTCCAACAATACCAAGTTTATAATTTGACGTGGTCTTGCCCCAAGTGCTTTCCGCACTCCAATTTCTTTGGTCCTTTCCTTAATTGTGAACACCATAATATTTCCGATACCTACAATCCCTGCTATGAGTATTAAGAACCCAACACCTATACCGATTCCTTTCAACACCGCCGTAAAACTGCTGATATTATCAAAGGCTTCAGCATAGTTCCACACATAAAGACCGGCTTGGTCCTCTGGATCAATTTTGTGTCTACGTTTCATCAGTATTTCCAACCTTTCCGAAAACTCCAATGCTTCCGTCAAATCGTAATTGGGGTTGTAGGTCAATGCAATACTTGCAATATCATTGGTATTGCCATAAATACGCTGGTAGGTACTTACGGGTGCATATATTCTTCTTTCTGCATTGTCATCACCTTCATCGGTAAAGATTCCAATTACTCTAAAAGGCAATCCATTGAACTCGACAAATTTTCCTAATGGCTCTTCGTTTTTAAAAAGATCTTCGGCCACTTTTCTACCGATTACGGCAACTTTGGCCTTATTGACAATATCTGCCTCGTTAATATACCTACCGGCAACCACCAAAGTTTTTTCTATGGCCTGGTGGTCTGGATGGGTAGCTTGAACCGAGTAAGACCCGGTTTCACTTTTGTACCTTGCTGTAGTATTTGTATAATATCTGGCGCTTATATATTCGATATCTCCTGGAAAGCTCTGCTTGATATACTCTAAATCATTATTCTTCAATTGGATGCGTCTACCTGCTTCAAAACCACTATACGCTTTGGAAGTAGTTCCTGGACGGACAAAGATAGAGTTGGTGGCATCATCATTGAACTGACCAACAAAACCGTTTTGCATACCGTTTACCGAAGCGAGCAACATTACCAAAATAAAGATGGCCCACCCTACAGAGAAGCCTGTCAAAAAGGTTCTCAGTTTGTTGGTTTTGAGCGTATTGAATATTTCCTGCCAAACGTCTCGATCAAACATACTGTTCTGCTCTTACTTGTTCAATTTTCTTGTCCTCCACAATAATACCATCCTTAAGGTGTACTATACGTTTGCACATGTGGGCTATATCTTCCTCGTGGGTAACCACCAAAATGGTATTTCCATCATCGTTGATTTTTTGGATAAGGTCCATGACCTCGTAAGAAGTTGTACTGTCCAAGGCTCCTGTTGGCTCGTCTGCCAAGAGCACTTTGGGTTCTGCCGCCATGGCACGCGCGATGGCCACCCTTTGTTTTTGACCTCCGGAAAGCTCACTGGGCAAGTGGTCCGCCCATGGTTTTAAGCCAACCCTCTCCAAATACTTCATGGCCTTTTCTTGGCGCTCCTTTCTGGGCACTTTTTGATAATAGAGCGGAAGGGCCACATTCTCCAAGGCACTTTTATAATTGATCAAGTTGAAGGATTGAAAGATGAATCCCAAGAATTTGTTCCTATATTGGGCGGCCTTGGTTTCGCTCAGGTTTTTGATCGGTACACCATCCAAGGTATACTCACCGGAATCCGCTCCGTCCAACATTCCCAAAATGTTCAACAATGTGGATTTTCCAGATCCTGAAGACCCCATAATGGCCACAAGCTCCCCTTCTTCTACTTTAAAATTTATCCCCTTTAAAACATGAAGGGAGTTGCTCCCCATTTTATAGGATTTATGAAGATCTTTGATTTCTATCATGATTGATGATGTTAGCTATCTTACGTTTACCTCTGCAAGTAAGACAGTAAAGTTGTTAAATTGTTACAAGATTTTTTACTTTTTTTTCCGAACGATGGATTTCATCATCTATTCCTTGGCCAAACCCAAGTAGAATCACCAAAATAAAGATACTCGAGGCAACAGAAAGTCCGGTTAAAAAAGTATGGAGTTTGTTCTTTCTTATGGTGTCAAATATTTCTTGCCACCGTTCCAGGTCGAACTTAGGTCAGCGATTATGATTGATGAGTTACGCAAGCGTCTATCAATAAGACAATCAAACTCACTAAATATTACAGTCTAAGGTAAAACTTGAGCTGAAAAGCTATTTTAGCTTCTCATTTTTCTATAGATAAAGTAGAAAAGGCCAGCCACCAGAACATAGGGCACGGCCATTAGGTAAACAATTCCGTTATTGATCGCTTCCGCAGTTTTTCCATCAGATTCACTTTCCACAACTGCGCGGCACATGGCGCATTGGGCTTCAGACACAGTTGGAAAAACCAATATAACAAGTAGAATGAACAGCAATTTTGTTTTCATGGAAAAATCAATATTGATAATAGGGTGAAATCATCACATAGACCAAAACTCCGGTAACCGCAACATATAGCCATATCGGGAAGGTATATTTTGCCCATTGTCTATGACTTTCAAAATCGTCCAAATACACTTTTGAATATGTGATCAACACCAAAGGAATTACCGATATGGACAACACAATGTGCGTCATCAAAATAAAGTAATAAACAAATTTAATGGGACCTTCTCCACCAAAAACAGTCGTTTCAGAGGTCATATGATAGGCTACATACATAATCAGAAACAATGCTGAAAGCACAATATTGGTCGTCATCAACCTACGGTGTATCAATTGCCTGCCATTTTTAATGGCTATAAATGCAAGAATAAGCAAGATTGAGGTTAAACCATTAATTCCCGCATAAATCGGCGGCAAAAAAGATAATGGTTTTGCATTTGGAATCTTATACCTAAATAATACGGCAACCACTAAAGGTATTGCAATGGAAATTACGGTTATCAATCTATTATACCGTTTTTCCTTCAAAGAAATTTCATCGGTCATTCTGCCAATAGTTTTTTAATGTCCTCTTTTAATATCGTAATCTGTTGGGTTTCCCCGTCTGAATTTACTCCTTGCTCTTCTGTAATGGTTCCGCGATAATAGATCAGCGGGTTGCCAAACTCATCTTTACGCGAACGAATATATCCTTTTTTATCAACCAATGCGAACATACCGGAATGCTCAAACCCGCCCGGGGCATCTTGGTCTTCGTTGGCAAAGATGTAGAATCCTTCTTGTGCCAATTGATAGATCTTATCCTGATTACCTGTCATCAGATGCCAATCCTCATCCGTTATCCCATATTTTTTGGCATACTTGGTCAATACGGATGGTGTATCATACCGTGGGTTGATGGTAAAGGAAGCCACACCGAAATCTTCATCCCCTTTAAAGGTTTCCTGTAGTTCCACCAAGTTCTTGGTCATTACAGGGCAAATTGTCGGACAGGTGGTGAAGAAAAATTCCACCACATAAACCTTCCCCAAATAATCCTCGTTGGTAATTAATACGCTATCCTGATTGTAAAAAGAAAAGTCGGGAACTCTACGTTTTTCTCCCTGGTTTACCACAAAACCCACTTTGGTATTTTTGAGTGGAACACTCATACGGTCGTTTTCCACGACTGTTCCTCCTTTTACGCGTTTTGTGATCTCGTACACGGCAAAAATGCCGAAAATCAAAATGATTGCGGATACCCAAATGTACGTGTACTTCTTTTTGTTATTTGCTCCTGTCGGCATTATTCTTTTTTAGGGCCAGACGGTATTCTGCCAAAATAATCTTGACATCGTCCACCATTTTATTGTTCAGTTCTGCAACGGAAGAAGTATCAAAACCATATTTAACACCTTCATCCTCGTCATCATCCCTTCCCCTGAGGCTCAAATCCTTATCTATTATAAAAACATTCGGGGTCGCTAAATTGGCATCCAAATCCACATTGGACTTTAAGGATGCGAACAAAGTTTCGATTTCGTCTTCGGTACCAAAGGCAAAGTGCCATTTATCCACGTTGGACAATTTCCCCAATTCATCCTTCAACTCCCCCACTTGCTCTTCATTACCTTGGGGAACGACCATGATCATTTGGAAGTCGCTGAACTCCCCAAATCTTTTGTAAATCTTTTGATTTAGATTAAAGGCATTTCCTTGCATGGCCCCCACATTGTTTCCCAAAAAACCGAGAATGGTAATCTTGCCTTTAAACTGTACGTTGGGATCCATTTGAGAAACATCGGATACTTTTTCGGTAAGGATTGGCAAACGTCCAAAATTGTTTACCCCCGATGCAAAAAACAAGTAGACTACGACAGGGAGTACAAAAAGGGCTGCTAATACGATTTTCTTTTTCATAGTGTTTCAACCGTACAAAAATAAAAAAAGACGGTTGGAAAACCGTCTTTTAATTTTGTTAAATACTTTCTTAAAAGTCCCAGGTTATGAATCCCTCAGTGTATACATTATAAATGTAATCTGCTTCGAACAGCAAGATGAATATCAAATAACATATTAGGAATACGGGGGTCCATACAATTACCCTTCTTAATGGTGTTTTTTCGTCCCTAAGGTGCATAAAGTCCCATGCAATGTAATAGGCCTTTACCAGGGTCAGGATAATGAAGATCCAGTTAAGCAATTTCATGCCCAAAAAGTAGTTGTGGGTCAAAAACCTTGGCTTAACGATACCCAATGCAACTTCAACAGTGGTTACTATTGTGAGGAAGATAAGTACTCCCCAAATTTTTTGGGTGTTCGATTTAAATTTTAATAATCCTCTAAAAATCTCAAGTTTATGCTCGTGTGCCATCTATAATCAATGTTTTTATACCAAATAAAAGAATGTAAATACGAATACCCATACCAAATCCACAAAGTGCCAGTACAGTCCAACTTTCTCTACCATTTCGTAATGACCTCTACGCTCGTAGGTGCCCAAAATCACATTAAAGAATATGATAATGTTGATCATTACACCCGAAAATACGTGGAATCCGTGGAACCCTGTAATAAAGAAAAAGAAGTCAGCAAACAGTCTATGGCCGTATTCGTTGTGGACAAGGTTGGCCCCTTCCACCACTTGATTGGCTTCCAATATTTTGGCCAAAGATTCTTTTCTATCCAAAAGGGTCTTTTCGCCTTCTTCATTCAATTGTTCGGTACGGATCAAGATATTTGGTGTTGCCTTGAAGCCTTCCACGACTTCATTTAAAGAATAGGATGTTTTGTAGCCTTCGCTTTCAAACCAAATTCCTTCACTTGCTTGGTGTTTCACCCTTTCCTCTGGAAGTGTTTTGGAAAAATCGGCCAAAGCAGCTCTTTCGCCTGTTTCGGCATTTACAAACTGAAGGATTCTTCCTGAGTTTGTTTCTACCGCTCCGTAATCACCCTTTATAAAAGTTGCCCATTCCCAAGCCTGTGAACCAACGAAGATGGCACCACCGATAATGGTAAGGAACATATAAAAGATAACACTTTTCTGTTTCATTTTATGACCAGCATCCACAGCCAATACCATGGTCACGGAAGACATAATCAAAATAAAGGTCATAAAAGCCACATAGTACATGGGATAATTTCCATGAAAAAAGGGCACGTGGGTAAATACCTCATCGGCAATTGGCCATAACTCTATAAACTTAAATCTTGAGAAACCGTATGCCACCAAAAAACCAGAAAAGGTCAAGGCATCCGACATGATAAAAAACCACATCATCATTTTTCCATAGCTAGCGCCGAGGGGTTTGTTTCCACCTCCCCAAACGCTGTCTTCTGTACCGGTACTTACCGTTGCATCCATATAAAAGGTCGTTTTATTAAAACTTTCACAAATTTACATTTTTTGATGTATTGTAAAAGACAAACTTGATTGAAAACTGCTCCAATCAAAATTTATTTCACGAAATACATAAATAGAATTAGATATACCCAAATAAAATCCAGAAAATGCCAAAAAGTGGCTCCTAATTCCATCCCCAACATGTTCTCCGGGGTATATTTATTTCTGAGCTGTTGTACCAAAACCACCAAAAGTGATATCAATCCTGCCACCACATGGGCAATGTGCACTGCCGCTATCAAAAACACATAGGACATTTTTATGTTACTGGTGGGGCCAGTAAAATAATAGCCGTTTTCCAACATCTGGGAAAATCCTACAAATTGTAAGGATATAAATGTTATCCCGAGCACCAATGTGATGAGCAAAAATATTGTCCCGTTCTTTTGATTGTTCTTGGCTACGGCTTTTTTGGCCACAAAATAGGTAATACTGCTCAAGATAATCATGATGGTACTGATGAAAAATGCACTTGGCAGCTCCAAATCACTTACCCAATCTTCCCGTTTACTACTTACAATGTAGGCACTGGTCCAACCGGCAAAGCCCATAATCAAACTCACAATACCGAACCAGAGCATCATTTTTTTTGCCCGTCTGTTCTTTTCTTCTGCTGTTCCTTGGGTTAAATCCATTTTAGTTTATAAACTTATCTATTACGTACACTACTTGAATCAATGATATATAGGTGACACTGGCCAACATCAATTTTCTTGCTGATGGATTGTCCCTGTTTTCGTATAATTTGAAGGCAAAAAACAACATGACCAATCCAGACAACAGTACAATTGCGGCTGCTGGAATGGAAAGGTGCAATCTTCCCGTAAACCCGAATACTGGAATTATGGAGATAACAATCATCCAAATGGTGTAAAGAATGATTTGCATTGCAGTACCCTTATCCTTTTTGCCCGTAGGCAACATTTTAAACCCTGCTTGTTTGTAATCTTCATCCAACATCCAACCTAAGGCCCAAAAGTGTGGGAACTGCCAAAAAAACTGAATCATGAACAAAGTCCCTGGTTCAATGCCAAAATCATCGGTTGCTGCTACCCATCCCAACATAAAAGGAATCGCTCCTGGAAATGCTCCCACAAATACCGAAAGTGGCGATTTGGTTTTTAATGGCGTATACACACTTGTGTACAAAAATATGGAGATGGCACCGAACATGGCTGTTTTGGGGCTAAGTGCAAAAAGAGCCAGTACTCCCAATACCGTTAAAACCACAGCAACGGCCAACGCAGTTTTTACGGACATTCTTCCCGAAGGAATCGGTCTGTTCTTGGTACGCTTCATTAAAGCGTCCAAATCTTTTTCTATGATTTGATTGTATGCGTTTGATGCCCCTACCATGCAGTAGCCCCCGAACATCAACAACAACAAAGACACCACATCAATCTGGTAGGCGCCCAAAAAATACCCCGCAATGGAAGAGAAAACCACACTAATGGCCAGTTTGGCCTTGGTAATCTCCTTAAAATCGGAAAATAATAAGGAAAGGGTATTATTTTTTACGGAACCTACGGCAGATTTCATCCACATCTTTATTGGCTGGCAAAGATAACGCCAGTACGTATCTTTTGCAACCAAAGCTAAAGTTTTATGATTCTTGGAGTTAAATCCATAAAAAAAGCCCGAATGAAATTTCATTCGGGCTTTTTCCATTCCTGCCTCGACAGGAATTATATATATTTTACTGTAGCTTAAATGTAATTGGAATACTGAAAGGTACTTTTACTGGTCTACCTCTTTGCTTTCCAGGAGTCATTTTAGGCAGTTTTTGGATAATTCTCATTGCCTCGGCTTCCAAGTTTTTATCAGGTCCGCGCATTCTAATGTTACCGATACTTCCATCTTTCTGGATAACGAAAATTACGCTAACCCTACCTTGAACACCCATTTCTTGGGCTATTTCTGGATAACGGAAGTTTTTACGGATGTGCTTCTGCATCATTTCTTGGAAACATGCTTTTTTATCGCTTGCATTTTCACAGCCTGGGAAAACGGGAACGTCCTCAATTACGGCAAAAGGAACGGAAATATCTTCTTCCACCTCTTCCACTTCAACTTCCTCGATTTCGATTACCTCTTCCTCTTGGCTAGTTTCGGTAGACTCGATAACGGTCTCTTCCACTTCTTCTTCATCTTCTACAACCTCGATTACTTCGGGGGCAGCAGGTGGTGGCGGTGGCGGTGGAGTTTTAATCTGCTCGGTCATTGGTACTTCTTCGTCCAATTGATCCTCAACATTCATCGAAATGTCGTAATCACTGACCTTGTCATATTTTTTCCACTCCATGGCACCGTAGACCAATGCCAAAACAGCAGCCAATCCTATAACAAAATATAGAGCACTGTTTCTTCCTACGTCTGCTTTCGGGTTCTTTTTTGGTTCCATCCTTTTTCTCCTTTTCTAAATTTAGTGTTTGCTAATTTAATTATTAATTGGTTAAATAAACAATTAAAATTTCCATTTTAACGGGTTTTTCTTGGAAAAAACCCACATAATAAGCCCAATTCCTGTAAATGCGCCCAATGTATTGGCCAAAAAATCGCCAATTTCGGCCATTCGATCAGTTGTGACCATATACTGTAATACCTCAATAATTATACCGTATACAATTGCCAAGCCCACAACAATTTTTGTGGTTTTGCTCAATCCAAGACTTCCTTTAGTTCTTTCCCGAAAACTCAAACAACCTACAAAACCAAACACCATATAAAATATGAAGTGGGTGATTTTATCGGCATAGGGAACGTTCAGGTTTCCTGCATCCAAGTTCATGTCCGAAAAAGAAAATAAGCTGAGCATCGTAATAACGATCACCCAGCTTATAAATAATAAGGTATATCTATTTTTTTTAAGCACCTATCAATGCCTTGTAGTCGTCGGCACTCATAAGGTCATCCACCTCGGAGGGCTCGCTTATTTTAATTTTTACCATCCAACCATCGCCATAAGGGTCGGAGTTTACTTTTTCGGGCTCATCTTCCAAAGCTTCATTAAACTCAACAATCTCACCACTTAACGGCAAAAACAGATCGGAAACCGTCTTTACAGCTTCCACGGTTCCGAAAACCTCTTCTTTATCCAATGTTTCGTCCAAAGTCTCCACCTCTACATAAACTATATCCCCTAGTTCACTCTGGGCGAAATCCGTAATTCCTACGGTTGCGATATCTCCATCTATCTTGACCCACTCATGGTCTTTTGTGTACTTTAATTCTGATGGTATGTTCATTACTATATATTTGAATTAGTCGATGGACAAATGTAACAGATTGCGGAAAGCTTTTCAAAGAAACTTTGCGACAAAATGAAAGAAAATCGGATAACCTTATTTATTAGTTTCCAAAGTTGTACCTCAATGTAAAGCCCGCATTGATGGTTGTTTGTGGAAATGCCGTGGAAACTGCAAACTCCGAGAAGGAATGATCATAGAAGAACAGCGCGTTCAAACTTTTGCTCAGGGCATAATCGGCAGTGAACTTGATGGACATTAATTTTTGCCCCGAAGTGATTTGGTTATTGTCGATATCCAAATTACGGATTATGGTAATGTTATCACGAAGTGAAAGGTCCGCTTTCAGGTTTAAGTCCCCTTTCAGCCTGGTTTTCTCGCCTCCGATATTGGTCACAAATTTTACATCCTTAAAACGATAACCAAGACCTAACGTATATTCATTTCCATTGATTTCCGTCATCAAATTGTTGTCAAAACTTAAGGACAAGGTTCTACTGGTTCGCACTTCGGCCAAGAAGCTAAAGGAGTTCTGCATTTCAAAATCCACCCGCATCAACGGACTGAACTCATCCGTAAGCACCACGTTATTAATTAGTGTTTTGGGAAGCAAATCCCCATTTTCAGGGTCAAAAGTGGTATTCTGACGTTCCAAGTTGGTCTGAAATGAATTGACACTATAAGCAGCACGGTACCCATGGCTCAATGAAAAGCGCTTGAATTTCTTTTTAAACCACCGATTTTTCATCAATCCTGTGTACTTAATATTCCAGTTAGGAATTGGAATATCACGGAAGGCATCCATATTTACACGTTCTACATCCTGCCCGGTATAGGCTGCGAAGAATGCGGGAAGCAATACTTCTTGCTGTGTTTTACCATAACGTTCCGGGAAACCATCCTCATCCAATTCCCCTGGACTCTCGCCTCTATCGGATACCAATCTGTTGGCAATGGTTATTCTATTTTGTTTGAATTGTTCAAAAGTCTCGGAATCGAACTCATCGCTTTTATTGAAGACGGTTCCAATCATTACTGTGGAGATACTAAAGTTGCCCATTTCATTGATCAGTCCATTCTGTCCATTCATCCATTCTTCTGGACTGTAACTTTCTTGGGAGGAACTCATATAATTTCTATCGGCACTCAAATCTATGGTCAAATCTTGGGTGGGCTGTGCCGTGGCAGTAATGTTCAATTGCTTGTTGGTGTTTTGCATAAACTGACGGCTATACTCGGGATAATCGGTCAACCATCCGTTACGTGCAGCTTCAAAACGCACATCGGCCTGACTTCCGAACACAAAGCCCAAAGTTGGTCGGGTGGTTCCAATAAATCCAATGGATTGGGTATACCCTGGCAGTACGGTACCGCGATTTTCGCTGTAATTTACATTTAACCGTTTTACCATGGTAACAATATCCACCAATGTATTAAAACCCTTACTTGTTTTTCTTGGTCCATCGGCAGCTTCACCATTTGCGGGATTACCTGCTTTATCCCTTCTGATAGCAGCTTGGTTTGCCGTTACCTTTCCATCTCGCTTTTTAAGGCCCAAAAAGTCATAAAAACGTTGCATGCTCATATTGGCCGTTAAATTATGGGTGCTTGCATTCTGAACTGTATTGATGTCTTTACGGGCCACCTGTCTCAATGCATCGCCCCCACGTTGCCAATCAAAATTACTGGTGTAGGTATACTGTGCATTTATAAAATTGAGGAATGGTATCTTGCTAAAGGGCAGCTCGTAGTTCAACTGCATTTGCTGTGCATGCCTGTTGGGTTCGCCTATATCAAAAAATCCATCCCATAAATCCAGAGCTTCGTTGATTCCAGAATCCGAATCATCGTCCACATTAAAATAATTACGGACAATGTTATTGTTGGACGCGGTCAAATTCAACCGTAAGGATTTTGTTATGCTATAATTGAGGGCATATTGCCAGTTGAACAAATAGTTTCGTTGTTGCAGCAATGGTAATTCCAAAGCATCTACGCCCGGCTCCAGTACATCCCGATATCGCTGTTGGTTAAAAGACCGGTTGTAGTTCGCGTTTACGGAAAGACTTGTTGGCAGTGCATTAAAGTTCAAATCCTTTAGCCATTGCCAATATTTGCTTGTAAGCATGGAATCCTTTTTGGCAAAAGGTGCCACAGGAGCGGGTTTAAAGTTGTGATTGTACACAAATCCAGTAGAAACATTTTGGTCACGAAGTTCCGCAACCTCAAAATCCCTATGGTCTGTTTCGTTGTAGGAATAATTAAAAGTGAAGTTTTCCACATCGAAGAAGTTTTCCTCGGCTTCCTCTCCCCGATTTTTCCGTACACCAATCAAATTGATACTGGTTCGTTTCGTATAATCCTCTGCTTGCTCCTCTATGGTCTCGGCCTCCTCGGCTGTTGTTGCTGCAGCAATCCTATCATCCAACCTTAAGTCGTCATACACAGGATCAAACTCTGGAGTGATAAGTGTTTCGGATATTCCATAATTGAACGGTAGCTGTAAGTTCCATTTCTTTGGAAACAACTGTCCCACATTTACATTGGTCACCACATCGTAAGAAATGGCATCTTCCAAGGAACGCTCCGTAGGACTTTGATCAATGGAACCAAAGCCCGATGTGCTTCTGCTTCCTGTTGCCGTCACATTGGCAAAATCGGCCATGTTGGCGTCCAAAGCAGCGGTAGCGGCCCAACCTCCACTATTCTCAAGACCTGCCAAGCGAAGCTCATTGAACCATACTTCCCCACGGGCCGGAATATCATCAATGTTTTTGATACCGACCATCATACCACGAATACTACCCAAAGATGGATTACCTCTAATACCAATACGAACGGCACCCAAGGTTCTTGGAGCAAACTCATCCACAAGAACGGCCTCACCGTTCACAATTTCGTAGTATTTGATCTCGTCCAGGGTCTGATCCGATATTCCTTTGGATTTGACCTTGCCCAAATCGCTCAATGCGACATTAATTTCGTTTACATCGGGCCAAATTTCATCCGCGGATGAAGCTCCAAATGAAGTAAATTGAAGCGGCAACTCTATTTGATAGAAGTTTTCGGAGAAATCGGTACCGATTCTTAGGAAACCGACCAGTGGTGTATCGCTATCCGAATAATCGGTATTGAATATTTTTTCGGCGTGCATGAACATTTTTAGGCGTTCGTACTGGCGTACATCAACATTCACATTTTTGAACACTCCACGAGCATCCTGAGACTCCAAATTTTCCACTACAAAAGATAAGGACTGCTCGTTTTGGCGGATGATGGTATTGTTGTTGTTCAATTGCTCCCGCACTACTCCAGGGGGCAATACATAAGGTATGGGTTGTCTTCCGTAGTTTTCCTCAATATTAACGGTATTCACATCGGTAATGGTCGCATCATCCGAAGGATCATTGTCCACATTGGGCTGCAAAGAGTTGGTATAGGTTCTCCAATCGCCACGCACCAAATCCAAGGTTGCAAATCGCAGTACCACATCATCCGAAAACCCGGTAAGGTACATCCGCATAAAGCTAATGGACCTAAAATCCGAGATTCCACCTATGGCATCCGTAAAATCGCTCAATGGTATTTTATACTGGATCCATCTACGGTTCAGTTGTGTTCCATTGGGCAGTGTTGGTGTTTGTCCTTCGCGGATATCGGTTACATATTTATCATCAATTGTGGTGTTGGGCTTTACCTGAATACGATACTCGTAGTAACTGTTTACCGTATTCATGGTCAAATCCCTGTCAATATCTTCCACATCGGGCAAAGTCGTGGAACCCCTATTGGTGTTCGTCACGGAAACCGGTGAATTTCCTTGGGTATTATTAAAATCAAAATAACGCTCCAAGATGCTACCTTCCCTGTTCAGGTAATACTGATAGTTATCCAATGCTGGGTCTTCCGCCGGCCCATTATAGATTGCTTGTTCCTGGGCATCGCCATATCCGTCCAAACCAAGGTCTTGAGCTGTTCTGTTGGCTTCATCTGCATCAAAGGCGTATACCAAAGATTGTGTAGAGGGTACTTGGCCCCAAGCTGTTTCTCTTGGAATTTCGTTGTTCGTGCTTGCGGGAAGTCCGTTTTCGTACTGTTTTCGACCATCTTTCAGGATATCTTCGGAGATATTGCCCAGATTAAGCACCAATTCCCCTGCATTCGCATCGGTGGTTTCTCCATCAATATAGGGATCCAACACCCAAAACTGAACAAATTCCACATTGGATTGCTCAAAGTTGGTACTGCTCAAGGGTCTCATAATACCCCCCCACTTGGCATCTGGGGTTTCGGATTCAAAACTTGGATTGGCATTGTAGGGTCCTTTATCATTTGGGTAATATACAATATCCAATGTGCTTTGCACCTGCGTTTGCCCTTGGGCAATATCGGTTTCGGTAAACACCTCATCAATAAAAACCCTACGGGTGGAGTTCAGGGAAATATCGTTGTCCGACAATCCTGATGGCCTCTGATTCGTATAAAAAATAGGGTCTATGGTGTACCACGCCATTTTTGCACGCTCATAACCTACATCAATTCCTGTTCTATCATCTATAAACTCAACTGGCGGACTGGCCAAGGTCCATCCCAAAGAGGAACGGATATCGATCAAGGCCTGCGCTCCTTCAAAATCATCCAGATAGGTGGTGGTTTCACCCCTAAAATCCGCATTTTTTGGTGAATTGGGTCGTAAAAAAGCCACTTCGCCCCTCAACGAGAGATTGGAGGGTACATCGGTATCAATATTTGGCAATTTGTTTGCGAGTCTTGTCAAGAAAGGGATTTCGGTACTGAAATTTCCGTTCAGACCAAAAATAGTATTGTTAACGGGCTCAATCCCGTAGTTTGATTTTTGGGTAAGGGGGCGTTCGTTCAAATTGAGCAAGGTACCGCCCAAAACAAATTTGTCGTTGAACTTATGTTCTACATTAACCCCTGCAAATCGTCGAGTTTGCTGACCAAATACGGCATTGTTCTCTACAGAAATATTGATGGGGGTATTGGATGCCTCCAAGCTTGGATCTAAAAGTTGGACCGTTCCTGCTTGATAGTTCACCGTATAATCGATGCCTTCTTGCAATTGACGCCCCCCCGCGGTAACAGTAACGGATCCTTGTGGCACATTAAAAGCTCCGATGGGAATACCATTATTGGATTGGGAGGTGTACCTTCCCTTTATCTGAAAACGGTTTTTTTCGGCATTCTGCAACGAAGCCGCCTTGGTCTTCGCATACATGTTTCGGAATACGTAACGCCTTTGGTTTGGATTGTACCCTTGGTCATTGTTCACATCGTAAACTCCGCCCCCCAATTTCTCAAAAAGGTATTCTCCAAACGGTTCCACCTTAGTAAAAATAATTCGCCCGGATTGTGAGTCGACAGTGATTCCTTCCACATAGTCAAAAAATCCATCCCCGCCCGGTTGTACATCGTTATAGGTGTTCAAACGGTCTAAATTGAACACATTGAGCAATATCTGGTCTTCCAAGCCCGAGGGCCAGCCTGCATTGGGGTCTACTGGCGTAATATAGTTTCGTGGTGTTGGGTCGGAATAAAGGATGTTCAACTTAAAATCCTCTTGGTTCAGTTGATAAGCCCCTGTGGAATAGATGTTTTTCATCATCAAATCCCAAATAGGGTCCTCCACATTGGTAATGTTACTTTTCAGTAATTTTAAGACCAATGAATTATTTTCAACAAAACTTGTGTTGACCGAAACCGATGTCGCATCAACCCCGCCATTGGCAAACTCACCCACCTGATAAACCTCGCCATTGTAGGTATACTGAAAAGCTACTCCCAGTACCTCATCATTGCTCAAGCTCTGGCTCAGGGAGATATATCCCAATTGGGAATCGAACTCATAATCCCTCCCTGCCTCAAGTTTTCTGGCGTTTTCAAGAATCGCATAATCAAAACCTTGGTTTACGGTATATCCCGGAATATTGAATCCGGAATCCACCGTAGCAATATCTCGAATGGATTGGGTTAGCGCTCCGCTTCCAATTTGATTGGGATCGTATGCATTGGCCCCGTTCTGTGGAAGTCCACTTGCCACAACAGAGGGATTAAAAAACCCTGCCGGGTCACCATTGTTGGCCCCAATTCGGGTATTATCCGAAATGGCCTCTCCCAAATCCTGAATGGCCACAACGTTTCTAACATTTTGTGTTTGCTGGTTTCTATTGGTCACCCAAACCTCCAAACGGGTAATTTGCACTTGCGTTTGTATAAAGGGATAAAATTCCAATGCGCGATCGTAATTATCGCGGAAGTAATGTGCCAGGAAAAAATGCCTGTCCTCATCGTAATCCAATGCGGTCAGGGAAAATTCGTTTACAGTACCCCCGCCTTGGGCAACTACAGTATTGTTTTGTGATCGTTGTTCGGAAAAAACCGCGGTAACCGTTGTTTTTCCAAACTGAAGTTGTGTTTTCACCCCGAACAAACTCTGTGCACCCGTAATCAAAGAACTGTTGAGCGGCATACTTACGTTACCCACTTCAATTTTTTGAAGAATATCATCCTCGGTCGGGGTATAATCGAGTTTTACCAAATTCTGGAAATCGAATGTGGCTTCGGTGTCATAATTTGCGGTTACCTGAAGACGCTCACCTACTTTTCCCAATAAACTCAAACTGATGCGTTGATCAAAATCAAAGGAAAGATTGGTTCTGTTCCTGGGAGATAGTGCAGGGTTGTCGTTCTTTTGCCATAAAATCCCCAAATCCATCGCAACCGATCCTTGTGGGATTACCTCAATGGTGTTCCCGCCAAAAATGGTCTCAAAAAAGTTACTGTTCACATAAAAGTTGGGCAACAAGTTTCTTCTTGCTTCTTCACTTCCTTCCTTCTTCCCTGCATAGGCATCTGCCTTTTGCTTAAAGTAGGATTTCATCTGTTCCTTTTCAACAAGGTCGTAGTATTGTTCCGGGGTTAGAATTACGGGGTAGTTAACGTTAAAATCCCCTATGCTTTCTCTGTAAATGTACGTATTGGTTTTGGGATCGTAGGTGTATTTTGCAACAATGCTATCGGGGTTTTCCATGATAAGGCGACCAAGCTCTACACCTGTTTTTACAGAATCTTGAGCCTGTTCGTTGGTTTCCTGCGCCATTATTGTAGTTATGGACAGCAAACAAACAACAAAGAATATGTACTTAAAGCGCGTTGGTTTAAGTATTGGTTTTGCCCCTTTTTTCAAACTAGTTACAAATTTTTGAGCGCCAGTTTAATAATGTTCTCTACGCTTAGCGAAGTGTCTTGGGAAACTACCTTGTCCACCACCTTTTCGGATTGCTTTCTGGTAAAACCAAGAACCTCTAATGCAGATAACGCTTCTTCTTTATTTGTATTGTTTGATTGTTGTGAAACTTCGCCTATGTCGTAGACTTTTAAAATCTTATCCTTCAAATCCAAGATTACACGTTGTGCCGTTTTGGCTCCAATCCCTTTTACGGACTGGATGGTGGGCACATCTCCATTGGCTATGGCATCCCTTACATCGGATGGGGACAAAGAGGATAACATGGTGCGCGCCGTGCTGGCACCAACTCCTGAAACCGATATCAATAAACGGAACACTTCACGCTCCGCCCGTTCGGCAAAACCGAACAAGGTATGAGAATCTTCCTTAACCAATAAATCGGTATAAATAAATATGTTTTCCTCATCCTGAAGCAGGGAAAAAGTGTGCAACGAAATATTTAAAAAATACCCTACTCCATTACACTCCACAATGGCATAGGTTGGATTCTTCTCTACTAGTTTTCCTCTTAAATGGGTAATCATTTTTTAAGCGGTTTGATTTATGACTATTCCCCTTGCATTTTCGCTATTTTTCTTTTCTCCCGTTCTTGGGCATCTATAACAGCTACGGCAGCCATATTCACCATTTCGTCCACACTGGCACCCAACTGCAAAATATGGGCGGCACGGGTCAACCCTACCATTACCGGCCCAATGGAATCTGCATTATTAAGACCTTTCAAGAGTTTATAGGTGATATTGGCCGATTCCAAATTAGGAAAAACCAAGGTATTGACTTTTTTGCCCGATATTTTGGAGAATGGAAAGTTGTTGTTGCTCAACTCCGGGTCCAATGCAAAATCTGTCTGAATTTCACCATCCACGACTAAATCGGGGTTTCTTTCATGTAGAATTCTCACAGCTTCCCTTACCTTTTGCGCATTAGGGTGGCTTGATGAGCCAAAGTTGGCGTAAGAGAGCAATGCCATTACTGGATTAAAACCAAAGGTTTTGGCCACATTGGCCGTCATCTGGGCAATTTCCGCCAACTCTTCGGCATTGGGATCAATATTGATAGAGGTATCGGCCAAAAAGAGCGGCCCCCTGTCCGTTATCATAATATTGACGGTACTCGCATTTTTCACATTTTTGGCCCTTCCCAAAACTTCAAAAACGGGTCGAAGTACTTTGGGGTACGATCTTGAGTATCCGGAAATCATACCATCGGCATCCCCTTCCTTGAGCATCATGGCGCCAAAATAATTGCGCTTGCCCATGTTTACCCGAGCACTATATTTGGTCTCTCCTTTTCTTTTTCTCAGTTCCCAAAGTTTCAGGGCATATTTGGTCCTCATATCACTGAACTCATCGGAACGCGGGTCTATAATGGGTACTTCGGCATCAAATTCGAGTTCCTTCTTTAAATTTTCTATGGTTTCCTTATTTCCTAAAAGAATTGGGGTGCCAATACCCTCATCATGCACAATTTGGGCCGCCTTCATTACATCCAATAGTTCGGCTTCCGCAAAAATTATACGTTTGGGGTTGACTTTGGCCCTATTGTGAAGCAACCGAACAACTTTGTTGTCATTACCCGATCTTTGGTAGAGTTCCTCCTCATACTTTGCCCAATCTTGTATAGGGAATTTCGCCACACCACTGTCCATGGCCGCTTTGGCCACAGCAGGCGGAATTTTGGTGATCAAACGGGGATCAAAAGGTTTAGGAATGATATAATTACGTCCAAAGGTCAACCTAGTGGCATCGTAAGCGATATTTACCTGTTCCGGTACTGGTTCCCGAGTCAAATCGGCCAAGGCCCTTACTGCGGCCATCTTCATTTCCTCGTTGATTTTGGTTGCCCGCACATCCAAAGCCCCTCTAAAAATAAAAGGAAAGCCCAACACATTGTTCACCTGGTTAGGATGGTCGGAACGGCCTGTGGCCATAATAATGTCGTCCCTGGTCTTCATGGCCAAATCGTACTCAATCTCGGGGTTAGGGTTTGCCATGGCAAAAACAATGGGGTTTTCGGCCATGGAATTCAGCATTTCTGGAGAAACAATATCGGCAATGGAAAGTCCAATGAACACATCGGAATCTTTCATGGCCTCTTCCAAAGTGTCAATCTTCCGATCGGTGGCAAATTCTTTTTTCTCTTCGCTCAGGGTTTCCCTATCACTTCGGATCACTCCCTTACTATCCAGCATTACAATATTCTCTGCCAAGGCACCAAACGCCTTGTAGAGTTTTGTGCAGGAAACCGCTGCTGCTCCCGCACCGCTCACTACAATTTTAACTTCTTCGATTTTTTTATCGGCAATCTCCAAGGCATTCAACAAAGCGGCGGCGGAAATGATAGCTGTTCCGTGCTGATCGTCGTGCATTACAGGAATATCAAGTTCCTCCTTCAATCTACGTTCAATCTCAAATGCTTCGGGGGCCTTGATGTCTTCCAAATTGATGCCCCCAAATGTTGGTGCAATCGTCTTAACGGTTTCGATGAACCTATCCACATCCTTGGTATCAAGTTCAATATCAATCCCATCGATATCGGCAAAAATCTTGAAAAGCAAACTCTTCCCTTCCATAACGGGTTTAGAGGCTTCCGGTCCAATATCCCCCAAGCCCAAAACTGCGGTTCCGTTGGAGATTATGGCAACAATATTCCCTTTTGCAGTGTACTTGTACACATCGTCCTTGTTCTTTTCAATTTCCAGACAAGGTTCGGCCACCCCTGGAGAATAGGCCAATGCCAAATCCCGTTGTGTGGAATAGGGTTTTGTTGGTACAATTTTTATTTTTCCCGGTTGTGGTTTTGCGTGGTAGAGTAACGCTTCCCTTCTTTGTTTTTCCTTGCTCATATTGTCGAAAATGAATTGGTAAAGTTAGGGTATTCCAAGGTTTTATGGGGCCATCTATAACAATCAATTTTTTATTGGTGCCTTACATAGAAAACGAACGGTTTTTCAAATCGTTGATTTTGTTTTCATTATAAATTTGAACAAAAGATCAAACAAGGCTGTCCACTTATTTTTTAATAAAGTCAACATTACGTTTAAGGCCGGACAGTTTTGTTCTTTTTACCGCTGATTTTTTGAAGATTTTTTTAAAGACATCCTCTGTAATCTCTTCCCAGTCCTTTTTGGTGTAGGACAATAATTCTGGGGTTGGATTAAACAGCGGTTCGCTATGCGGTTTTGAAAAGCGGTTCCATGGGCACACATCTTGGCAAACATCGCAACCAAACATCCAATCATCCAATTTACCATCAAATTCGGAGGGGATTTCGTTCTTTAATTCAATTGTGAGGTATGATATGCATTTGCTTCCATCCACCATATAGGGTTGCACAATGGCATCGGTTGGGCAAGCATCTATACAAGCAGTGCAGGTTCCGCAATGGTCGGTTACGGGGGTATCATATTCCAGATCCAAATCTACAATCAGTTCGGCTATAAAATAAAAAGAGCCGACTTGTTGGGTAAGCAGGTTACTGTGCTTGCCAATCCAACCCAGACCACTTTTGGCTGCCCAAGCTTTGTCCAGAACAGGTGCAGAATCCACAAAGGCCCGCCCATGCACGTCTCCAATTTCTTCTTGAATAAAGTGGAGCAGGCTTTTGAGTTTGTCCTTTATCACAAAGTGATAATCCATGCCATAGGCATATTTGGAGATTTTGTAGGAATCCGGGTTTTGTTCTTTGGAGGGAAAATAATTCAACAATAAAGAAATGACCGATTTGGAACCCTCCACCAATTTTGTTGGGTCCAGCCGTTTGTCAAAATAGTTTTCCATGTACTGCATTTCGCCATGCATGTTCTGGTTGAGCCATTTCTCCAAACGGGGCGCTTCTTCTTCCAAAAATTCGGCTTTTGAAACACCGCACGACAAAAAACCGAGGCGCTTGGCTTCGGTTTTTATTAGATTAGTATGCTTTTGCTTAGAACCCATCTGTCATGCTGAGCGCAGTCGAAGCGCTTATTTGTTCAACGATTGATATTTAAAGTGCGTTGCATTTCTGCATTCCGATAAAATCTTCAACATATCGTAATCCCCATTTATCAAAGCTACCTTTTTTGCCCTAGTCCACCCCTTGATTTTTTTCTCAAAATAAATAGCCTGTAAAACATCATTGAACTCTTGTTGAAACTTTAATGTCAGCGGTCTACTTTTATAGGTATAGCAATACTTATCAATTCCATGCTGATGTTGGGCAAGTCGAATGGCAATATTGTTTGTGATTCCAGTATAATATGAGCCATCACAACATTTTAGTATATAAACGTAGTAGGTGTACATGGGAAACCAAATATAGGGCTTTATCTGCTCATGGCTTCGACTGCGCTCAGCCTGACAAAGAAAAACCGAGGTGGTCTTCCCTCGGTTTATATCCACTAAAAACAAGTTGATTACTGCGCTTCTTTAATATAGCCCCAGCCTTGTTTTTGCTTTATGACCAACTCATAAATGCCGTCGGGCACGGAACCTACTCCGGGAATAAGGTCGTCCATGGTCATTTTATGCTTTTTCATGGTCTGTTCACAAATCACTATGGACACATTATCCCTATTGACTACAGTTGACAAGGTTTCACCGGCCACAGATGATTTTTTATCCACCATTTTAAAGGCTCCGCTGTAAACCACCAATTCAAACTCCGATTCCGGATAAGCTTCAGCCATCAATCTCAAATGCTTGGCCGCTGTTCTATGTACTTCGGGATTACTGCTGGTTACATCAAATACTACTTTGATGGGTTCGTTCTGTGCCAAGGTCAATCCTGACACCATTATCACTAAAAATAAAAGTATGTTTTTCATCTTTTAAATCGTATTTCCTGCAAAAATGTATCCACAGCCTTCTTCTTGGGCCCTACCCAGTGCCCAAACCCCGGAGGGAACAATCTGAATTTCGGGCAAAACAGCTGCCTTCCACTCTTCGTAAACTTCGTTCGGGTCCTTGCCCATTTGTTGTGCAACTGCACCACTGTATACATTTAGTGCCAGATTGCACACGCAGAACATAGCCCCTCTATCCATCAAATCTTTGATTCCTTGAATAACCGGCAACGGAAAATCGCCCTCCTGCGGTTCGTAGTATGGATTGCGATCATATACTGTACCATCGGCTTTTTTAACATGAAACATTTCACCCAGTGGGTATGCTTTCCAAAGATCATCGTGCAATGCAAATGGAATGGCATCGTGTCTTAGAACGGTCATCGCCGTAATTTCATCGTCGGTAGAGCCCATTTCATTGTTTGACAGGTAATAGGCCCAGTTCCATATAATGGGAAAACCGCTGTGTGGATAGGAACCATCATAAACAATACGATGTTTTCCTTTTATTGTTTTCATCCAAGCCTCTGCATCATTCATTTCTGAATGTGCAAAATCCGTCATTCCCGCAAAAGCAGGATTGGTAAAAGCCGACAATGTGGATGCAGTGGCACCCAGCATCATCGCTCCCATAAAGTTCCTTCTTGTTGTTGTTTTCATTGTTACTAGTGTTTATTTGGATTTACTTAATAGATATTCTTTTTGGTAATATTCCATAATAGGCTGGAAAGGTCCTAACTGATGTTGTTCTTCAGAAAAAGGGTCCAGGTAGGGACCATAGGGAGTGGATACGGGTTTTTTGACCAGGTCGGGGAAGTCTACCTCTCTATTGGGCTTTGTTGGTCGGAGTTTTTGGTTGATGTAACCTGCTACATCATAGGCCTCCTCATCGGTAAGTATGGGATTGTCAAAGGTGGTGCCAAAAGGCATATTGCCCTTTATAAACTGGGCCGCAGTGATTACGCGGGTCATTCCGGCGCCATCGTTATAAGAATCGCCCCCCCACAAAGGAGGATATAGGTATTGATCGTTTTCCGCCAAAAGCTGTCCTTGACCATCAGCGCCATGGCATTCCACACAGGTATTTTCAAAAACTCTTTGCCCATGGTCTAGATCAACGGCTCTATTGGGAATTTCAACTTTTAAAAAGCCTTGCCCTTCTATTTTACCGTTTGATGGGGCTGCTCTGCCCAACCAATCCATATAAGTAATAAGGGCTTGCATTTCAACGCTGGATTCCGGCATCGTTCTGCCATTCATACTTCGTTCCATGCATCCATTGATGCGTTCTTCAATGGTTCCCATTTTGTTTTCGCGCCCGCGAAACTGAGGAAAGCGTTTAATAACTCCGATCAAAGGAGCTGCATAGGGCTTGGTGCCACCGTTTAAATGACAACTGGCACAAGCCAAATTGTTTTGTGCAAATACTTTTGAAGAATCCTTTTGTTTGGGACCTATGTGAAGCGAGGTATTTCTGAAAATATCGAAACCCAACTTGATTTCTTCATTTTTTTCAGAAAATGGGAGATTGTTCACATTATAGTCCATGTAATACACATCGTCGGGGAACTCCACATGATGATCATTCGCCCCGAATCCAAACCCTGCCATAAGAACAGCAAATGCCAAAACAATGATCAACCCCATGCAAATACCTATTTGCATGCACAATCTTCTTATTTGCAGAGATAAGGATTGGAAATCTCCCTTTTTGGGGACATTGTTTTTTTTAGAGTGTTTCTTCATTGTTCCCTATAATTTCACCACTAGCATACAGCTTTAATGGTAAATATTTGGGAGGTTCAGTGTATATCATCCATGGTTATATAGGGCAGGGCCATGTATCCAAAAAAATAAAGCCCTTATAATCAAAGAAGCCTATTAAAATACAAAAAGTTATGGAACAATAGGGTTCTTTTCACTAAGAATTTTTATATAGGTTAAAGGGGTTAAAACAAACCACCCTGAGTACCGCCCTTTACCTTCCCCAAATGGGTATAGGCAAGTTCAGTTACTTCGCGTCCTCTTGGGGTGCGCATTATAAAACCTTGTTGTATTAAAAAAGGTTCGTACACTTCTTCCAAGGTTTCCGCACTTTCTGACACCGCCGTTGCCAAAGTAGTTATCCCAACGGGACCTCCTTTAAACTTATCTATGATGGTCGTCAAAATTTTGTTGTCCATTTCATCCAGACCATGGGCATCCACATTTAGGGCCTTAAGTCCAAATTGGGAGATTTCAAGATCAATGTTTCCATTGCCCTTGATCTGTGCAAAATCCCGAACCCTGCGCAATAGTGCATTGCATATTCTGGGAGTTCCCCTGCTTCGTCCGGCAATTTCTATGGCTGCATCGTTGGTGATGGGCACCTTAAGTATTTCCGCACTACGTTCCACAATGGTGGACAACAGCTCTGTATGGTAGTATTCCAACCGGCTCTGAATGCCGAATCTTGCCCGCATGGGCGCGGTAAGCAATCCAGATCTAGTAGTAGCCCCTATCAAGGTAAACGGACTAAGGTTAATCTGAACGGTACGGGCGTTGGGACCCGATTCAATCATGATGTCAATCTTATAATCTTCCATGGCGGAATACAAATACTCCTCCACAATGGGACTCAACCTATGGATTTCATCAATAAAAAGTACGTCGCGTTCTTCCAAATTGGTCAACAGTCCAGCCAAGTCTCCCGGTTTGTCCAGCACAGGGCCAGAGGTAACTTTTATGTTTACCCCAAGTTCGTTGGCCAAAATATGGGCCAAGGTAGTCTTGCCCAGCCCTGGAGGGCCATGAAAAAGTGTATGGTCCAAGGCTTCGCCCCTTAGGTTGGCTGCTTGCACAAAAATCTTGAGATTTTCCAATACGCGAGCCTGCCCGGTAAAGTCATCAAAACTAACGGGCCGTAAGGCTCTTTCTATATCGAATTCTTCCGGAGAAAGATTTTCGCCTGTTGGATCTAAATTCTCGTTCATAGTTCAACAAATATAACTGAAAACCCTATCCACCTAAAACCATATTCACAAAAATACCCGTAGGGATGGTACTTAAAAATCTAAACCTTACCTTAGAAAAGTATAAATGCATCAACACACCTTTATATGATCGTCACAGATTATTCCATTGGAATTCTACAATACATCCCTTTTTTCTATGTGATTTGGTCCGATGATTTGCTGTCCGCTTCAGAAATTTCGGTCGTACAAAAAGTAATCGAACTGGATACATCTTTGAATGTGGATGAAAAACATCAATTAAGGAGATGGCTAAAAAGGGATACCCCTCCTTTTGATGATGAAATCAAGAACTGGAAACAGACCATTGCAAATTCCAAGGTAAGATTGATCGAAAGCGACACCTACCCCCTTTCTTCACTTAGTCAACGATTGGTTAATAGTGAAAATCTGAACGATCATTTAAAACATATTGAAGTCCATTTGGGCATACAGCCAAACCATTACAATCACCTGTTTGATGTGGAGGTAGTGCATGAAAAAACTTCCAGTGAATATGACGCTAACATTCTGGATGAAATCTTAAAGGGAGAACATGCTCGTGTGGTTGATAGGTTCAGGAGTTTTTTGGACAAGCCTGACTTTTCGTGGCAGGTTTTAAGAAACAAAGAAGATTTTAGGAACAGGATTTTGCAACAAGTTCAGCTTTTGGGAGAAGCAGGGTATGGTGCCATGGCCTACCCACCTGAATATGGCGGTACTGGAGACATGCCTGCCTACGCAGCTATTTTTGAACATTTAATGTTTGTGGATGGTAGTTTGGCCGTAAAATTTGGTGTTCAGTTTGGGCTTTTCGGTGGAAGCATCCAAAAATTGGGTACAAAAAAACATCACGACGAATATTTGACCGATGCAGGAACAACCAAGTTGCTAGGGTGTTTTGCCATGACGGAAACCGGACATGGTTCCAATGTCCGAGGTATCAAAACCACCGCTACTTATGAAAAATCCTCGGACTCCATCATTATTCACACGCCAGGTAAAAACGACAACAAAGAATACATTGGCAATGCCATACATTCTAAAATAGCTACGGTTTTTGCCCAATTAATCGTAAACGGCAAAAATGAGGGCGTACATGCTATTTTGGTTCCGTTAAGAAATGAAAACCATGAAGAACTGGAAGGAGTCTCCGTTAAGGACAATGGATATAAATTGGGTTTGAACGGGGTGGACAATGGAAAAATCTGGTTCAACAATGTAAAGGTCCCGCGAGAGAATCTACTGAACAAGTATGGTGAAATACAGGAAGATGGCACCTATGCTTCATCCATAAAAAATCCGAACAAGCGATTTTTTACCATGCTGGGCACTTTGGTAGGCGGACGCATTTGTGTGGCCCGTGGCGCCCTTGGAGGTAGCAAAATGGCCTTGTCCATCGCTGTAAAATACGCCCTTAACCGCAGGCAGTTCAATGATAATGTAAAGGTCCAGGAAGATTTGATCATGGACTACCCCACGCATCAACTAAGGCTGACCCCTGCCATTGCTGGCGCTTATGTGTATCATTTTACCTTGGAAGAGATGATGAAGCGTTACAGTGATTATTCCCAACCTGACAAAAGAAAGATTGAGACCCAAGTGGCAGGCTTAAAATCCATAATCACTTGGTTTGCCAATGAGACCATTCAAGAATGCAGAGAGGCTTGCGGTGGGAAAGGGTATTTATTGGAGAACCGAATTGCCGATTTAAAGGGCGATGTGGATATTTTTACCACATTTGAAGGTGACAACACCGTATTGTTGCAACTGGCGGCCAAGGGTATTCTTTCCGATTTTAGGGCAGAGTTCAACAGTGCTGGTTTTGCATCGGTATTAAAACTTTTGCAAACCCAGCTTTCGGATAAACTGACCGCCATTAACCCGTTGTACTCCAACAAAGTTGACGCGAAGCATCTGTACAACCCGAAGTTCCACAGACACGCTTTTGATTATCGTACCCGAAGATTGACCTATACCTTGGCGATGCGGATTCGAAACTATATCAAAAAAGGGATTCCATCGTATCAAGCTTTCTTAAAGGTACAGACCCATTTATTGGCCTTGGGAAAAGCCTATAGTGTGGAATTGGCTTACAACATCTTCTGTGACCACTATCAACAAATAGAAGATTTAAAATACCGTGCATTACTGGAGAAGGTAGGTTGCCTTTACGCACTAGATCAAATTAACAAGGATGCCAAATGGTTTTTGGAACAGGGGTATATCGGCGGAACAAAATCAAAAGCAATCCGGCAACGGGTGGAACGTTTATCCACAGAGCTTAGACCACACATAGAGGTCTTGGTGGATGGTTTTGGCATTCCCGAACATTGCCTAACCGCCCCAATTACAAAGTAAGCGTCACTCTTGTTTTTTGATGAGTTGGGAAGTGTCCAAAAACTCCTCTATGGTAATCTTCGGGGTTCCGTAGAGGTAAATACCGGCATTTCCCGTGGAGTTGATATTAATGTCGCCAAATGCATACACCCTTGCATTGGCATTACCGGTAATCTTAAGTTCACAGGAGCCTATTTGCATACTTTCGCCCCTGTACTTGGCAGATTCCAGTAAATTGGCCTGTAATCGTTCGGATGTGCCCTCCATGGTCAGAGAGGAATTGCCCTCGAGGTCCAATTCGCCAGTATTGAGTTGGGCATAAACATAGGCTTGCGCCCTTTTGTTCAGGTTAATATTCAAAGAATCTACTTCCACATGAAAATCTCCGCTGCTCGTATCTTCCAGATTTATATCCATTACGGCTGCATTGGCCTTTATATCGAGTTTGGTATTGTTGAACCCATCCACAAACAATTCGTTGGATTGAATTACATCCTTGGAGAGAATACTACCATTTTTTAAGGTGATTGCTTGTAGCTCGGTATAGTTAACGGTTATTTGCAATTCTTTTTTGGCTGTGATATTGTAGTAAGAACTGATTACTAAAGTACCCTCTTCCACTTCAAATTTTAGTATATCGATCAAATTATCATCCGCGATAAGGTGATAGCCTGGCCCCAACGCTTTATTCAGTGTGATTTCAAGGTCATCATTCAACATAATGGCAGTAAAGGGTGGAAGTTCCTCGCTTATTTCAGTAACGATTCTACTACCTTTTATTTTGGGTTTACGCTGAGCAATGGAAAGTATCGGGGTCAATATCAACAGTAGGATAAGTAACTTTTTCATGATGGTTCTCTTTTTGATGAAGGAAAATGCTTTTTAAAGATATGCAATTCACTTCAAAATCTATTCCAACAAAAAAAGCCCATCCAAAAACGGACGGGCCTTCTCACTAATATAAATGTACTCTTAATGGTTGAGTTCTTCTTCGTTCTCTTGAAGTGGAACGTTTTGCGGAACAAAATCCTGCCCTGCAATAATGTACTCACCATTCTCATAAGTTTTACTGTAATCGTAAGCCCAACGATAAACGTGTGGAATTTCCCCCGGCCAGTTTCCGTGGATGTGCTCTTGAGGGGTTGTCCATTCCAGGGTGTTTGAACTCCAAGGGTTAATTGGTCCTTTTTTACCGTAGAAAATACTTGAGATAAAGTTGTAAACGAATATCAGCTGCGCCAGACCTGCAATAAGTGCAAATACGGTCATCAATACTTGGACGTTTGTCAACTCATCGAACATCGGGAATGCAGTATTCTCGTAGTAACGACGTGGCACACCGGCCATTCCCACAAAGTGCATGGGGAAGAATACCCCGTAGGCACAGACTGCGGTAATCCAAAAGTGGACGTAACCCAAGTTCTTGTTCATCATTCGTCCTTGGAACATTTTCGGGAACCAGTGATAAATACCAGCGAACATACCGTACAAGGCCGAAATACCCATTACCAAGTGGAAGTGAGCTACAACGAAGTAGGTATCGTGAACGTTGATATCCAAAGTACTATCTCCCAAAATAATCCCCGTAAGACCACCTGTAATGAAGGTTGACACCAATCCAATGGAGAACAACATTGCAGGGTTCAACTGCAGGTTGCCCTTCCAAAGGGTCGTGATATAGTTAAATGCTTTTACTGCTGATGGAATCGCGATCAAAAGGGTTGTAAATGTAAATACAGATCCCAAAAATGGGTTCATACCGGATACGAACATGTGGTGTCCCCATACAATTGTAGACAGGAATGCAATCGCCAAGATGGATGCCACCATCGCCCTATATCCAAAAATCGGTTTTCTTGCGTTGGTTGACATTACTTCGGATGTAATACCCAAAGCTGGCAACAATACGATATATACCTCGGGGTGGCCCAAGAACCAGAACAAGTGCTCGTACAATACCGGGGAACCTCCTTGGTAATGCAATACTTCACCTTGGATAAAGATATCCGATAGGAAGAAAGATGTACCGAAGCTTCTGTCCATAATCAACAGCAAGGCTGCCGATAACAATACTGGGAAAGAAACCACACCGATAATAGCGGTTACAAAAAATGCCCAGATTGTCAAAGGTAAACGTGTCATGGACATTCCCTTTGTTCTTAGGTTGATTACTGTAACAATGTAGTTCAACGATCCCAACAAAGAAGATGCGATGAAAATTGCCATGGACACCAACCAAAGTGTCATACCCATACCAGAACCTGGTTGGGCCATTGGTAGTGCACTCAAGGGTGGATAGATGGTCCAACCTGCAGCAGCAGGTCCTGCTTCCACGAACAATGAAATAATCATGATCACAGAGGATACGAAGAACATCCAGTAAGAAACCATGTTCATGAATCCTGATGCCATATCCCTGGCACCGATTTGCAATGGAATCAACAGGTTACTGAAGGTACCACTCAATCCCTGCGTTAATACAAAGAACACCATTAATGTACCGTGAATGGTAACCAATGCCAAATAGATATCGGCATCCATTACACCGTCTGGGGCCCATTTGCCCAAAACAGCTTCAAAAATTCCAAAGGACTCGCCCGGCCAAGCCAATTGCATTCTGAACAACAATGACATGGCTATACCTATGAATCCCATGATCAGACCCGTAATGAGATATTGCTTGGATATCATCTTGTGGTCCTGACTGAAAATATATTTTGTTATGAAGGTTTCCTTATGGTGATGTCCGTGATCATCGTGGTGATCATCGTGATTTACATGGGCTACTTCAGACATATTCCAATTAATTTTTTTCGTTATTCTCTTTTGTTTGTTATTCTACCGAAGCTGTTTCGCTCAATTCGATATCAGCATCATCTTCCAAGTTAAGTACTTGCTCCGTGTCATCGACCATAACAGTTTCTTTAAAGGTTTTCTGTTCAGCAAGCCATTTATTGAACTCTTCCTCGGTTTCCACTATAATCTTCATCTGCATGTTATAATGGGATTTTCCGCATATTTTGTTGCACAGCAATATGTAATCGAACTCCCATGGGTCGTTATTTGGAATCCCTTCTGCTGCTTTTTGTGCCCTAATGGCATTGGTTCTTTTTACCTTGTCCACAACATCTGGGTTTAAACGCATTTCCTCTGTTGTAACTGTTGGCGTAAAAGAGAACTGGGTAATCATACCTGGTACACAGTTCATTTGTGCTCTAAAGTGGGGCATGTATGCCGAGTGCAGTACATCTTGTGACCTCATTTTAAAGTTTACTTTTCTACCTACGGGCAAGTGCAATTCTTTTACAATAATGTCATCTTCTGCGTTGGGGTCGGACTCATCCAAACCAAGTACATTGGCATTGGCAATATCGATCAAACGAACATTGGCTTCACCAAGAACGTTGTCGTCCCCACCGTATCTGGCAGTCCAGTTAAATTGTTGTGCGTAAAGTTCCACCACCAACGGATCATCGTCTTCATTGATGTCCATGATATTGGTCCAAGTGTACAGTCCCCAAAGAATCAGACCTGCCAGTACAATTACTGGAATAATGGTCCAGATAAACTCCAATCTGTCGTTATCGGCAAAGAAAAGTGCTTTTCTACCTTTTTGTCCCCTATACTTATATCCAAAATAATGGAGCAAAGCTTGGGTTATGGTTTGAACAAAGAATATAATTGCGAAAGAGACCCACATCAATTGGTCGTAATCTGCCCCGTGTTCGGATGCAGCCTCGGGCAAAAGCATCTTATAATACTTGGCAAAACTGAAAATAGTTATTCCGTAAATAAAAATCAGGAAGGCGAATAATAGGTAGCCGTTATTTTTGTTATCGGAATCGTTCGCAATCTCATCGTACTCTGTTCTAGTTTGCGATAGTTCAAAAATCTTGGTCATCTGCCAAATTGCAATCGCAACCAGTACTAAAACAGTTAATGTTAATAATGCAGTCATCGTATATCTATCTAAGACTTAAATCGTATTGTATTAATAATGAAAATGTCTACTCTCCTCAATGAATGGGTTTCGTTTGGGCTGCAATGGTGCCTTGGTCAAAGCTGTGAACACCCAGAACACAAACAAACCTCCGAAGAACAAAATACCACCAATCTCTGGCAATCCAATATACCATTGGTCGCCAACCGTTGCAGGCATTATCATATTAAATATATCCATATAGTGGCCAAATAACAGCACAATACCGGTCATGATAACAAACCAGTTAATTCTTTTGTAATCGCTGTTCATAAGTACCAACAATGGGAATATAAAGTTCAAGGCCAGCATTCCAAAGAATGGCAAGTTATAATCTTGAATCCTTGCCACGAAATAGGTTACCTCTTCTGGTATATCCGCATACCAAATCAACATAAACTGGGCGAACCAAAGGTAGGCCCAGAAGATACTGATACCGAACATAAACTTGGCCAAATCGTGGATATGGCTGTCGTTTACATCTTCCAAGTATCCTTTTGATTTTAGGTAAACGGTTACCATTGCAATTACTGTAATGCCCGAAACGAACATACTGGCAAACACATACCACCCGAACAGGGTACTGAACCAGTGTGGATCTACACTCATAATCCAGTCCCAGGACATCATGGATTCGGTTACCAAATAGAATACCAAGAAACCAGCGGACCATCTAAAGTTTTTTACAAAGTTGCTGTTATCATCGGACTCATCCTGTGCCAAGGACAGTTTTCTTGAATATTGACGGTAAAAAATCCATCCACCCAAGAATATGGCCGCTCTTATCAAAAAGAAGGTCGGGTTCAAATACCCTGCTTTACCTTGCAGCAATTTATCGTGGGCCACTACTTCGGGGTCCATCCATACAAACATGTGGTTCATGTGCAATGTGGACAGCAATAAAATCACAAATACAATGATTCCACCTGGAACCAGATAAGCTGTAATCCCTTCCATGACCCTAAAGAGCAATGGGGACCAACCTGCTTGTGCGGCGCGCTGTATGGCGTAGAAGGCCAAAACGCCCAATGATATCATAAAGAAAAAGAATGCAGCTACGTATAGTGCAGACCATGGTCTGTTTTGCAATTGGTGCAATAAATGTGTGTCGTGGGAAGCGTCGTGCTCTTCCCCGTGCGAAGCTTCTGCACCGTGACCTTGTTCTTCACCATGGCTGTTGGTTGCTTCCTCTGCATGCCCTCCACCATGACCATCGTCATGTACTGCTACAATGGCCTTGGCCTCTTCTACAGTTGATGGGGCAGACATAAAACCAATTACAAGGAATATAAATCCAAGCCCCATGGCTATGAAAGATCCTATTCTAAGTTTGTTTGAAAAGGTGTACATAGTTTCTTCTTATCCTATTATTTTGTTAGGTCTTCCTTTAACTTCATTACATATTCGGACACTTGCCACATCTCTTCTTCACTGGCGAACTGAGAGGCGTATGAGCCCATGGAGTTCAATCCGTAATAAATCGCGTGATATGTGGTTCCAACAGTAATATCTCTAGCTACGTCATCATAGCTGGGAACACCCAATATTTTTTCTCTCTTCACAAGATTGCCTTGCCCATCCCCTTTTGATCCATGGCATACGGCACAATAAATTGCATAAAGCTCTGCTCCTTTTGCCAAGTTCTCTTCTTGTTTTAGGGAATCCAAAGGGCTTGTGTTCAATCTTGCTAGTTCTTTACCTTCCGGAGTGTTTTCAAACTCATAGGGCATGTATCCTCTGGAGATAGTACCTTCTGGTGGCAATAGGGCCTCTGTTCCATCGGGGAACAACCCATTGTCCACACCTTGATAGGTCTCATATCCTACAGGTTCGTACATGTTTGGCATGAATTGGTAGTTTGGACTGCTCTTATCCGCGCAAGAGGCTGCGAACATCGCCAAGACCAAAGCAACACTTATTTTACCTAATTGCTTCATATTATTAAGACTCCTTTTCTGTAACTTTTACTTCTACCGCACCTGTTTCCCACAACAAATCGGCAAGTTCATTTTCGTTATCGTGCAACCCAATTTCCATTAAAAAGTGGTCGTCGGTCGTACGTTTATCGGGATTTTCTGCTTTTTTAAACGGCCACATTCTACTTCTTAGGTAAAAAGTAATCACCATTAAGTGGGCCGCAAAGAAAACCGTAAGCTCGAACATAATCGGAACAAAGGCCGGCATGTTTTCCAAGTAGCTAAAGCTTGGCTTACCACCGATATCCTGTGGCCAATCCTCGATCATGATATAGTTCATCATAACTACGGCAACCGTCAACCCCAAACATCCGTATAGGAAAGAGGTAATAGCTATTCGGGTATCCGCCAGTCCCATCGCCTTGTCCAGACCGTGAACAGGAAACGGAGTGTACACTTCCTCAATATGATGGTGCTCTGCCCTAACCTTTTTTACGGCATGCATCAACACATCGTCATCGTTGTAAAGTGCTTGTATAACTTTTGATGCCATAATTATTTTTTATCGTTTAACAACTTTGCTTGACCCGCCCAATCATCGCGCTGCGCACGGCCTGGGAATCTTCCTGTAATGGAGTCCAGCAAATCATACTCTTTTTCAGTCATTCTAGCGACCTGTGCATAGGTGAAAATTCCTATCTCGTTCAAGGTACGCTCCATTTCCGGACCTACACCTTTTATTTTTTTCAAATCGTCGGGGGTTTCTGTTGCCGAATCAAAAGTTCCGATAGCGCTCAACAATTCAGAAACTCCTACTTTATCGCCAACCGTTGGTTTGGGCTCGCCCATCAAAACATCATCAGTAATGGGCTCATCATAGCGGACCACCTTGTTTACACCTTGTGGCATTTGATACAAAGGCTTTCCTGCATCCCTTAGTTTTTTGTATTTCTCCCCTGATGATTTCAAGATTGATTTTACCTCCGCTTGAGCAATTACAGGGAATGTTCTTGAGTACAAAAGGAACAGTACAAAGAAGAAACCGATGGTTCCGACAAAAATTCCGATATCCACAAAAGTTGGGGAGAACATGGTCCAAGAAGATGGCAAGTAATCCCTGTGCAATGAGGTTACGATGATTACAAAGCGCTCGAACCACATACCTATGTTCACCACAATAGAGATAAAGAAGGAGAACATGATGCTGGTACGCAATTTTTTGAACCACATAAACTGTGGAGAGAACACGTTACAGGTCATCATGGACCAGTAAGCCCACCAATAAGGTCCTGTAGCCCTGTTCAAGAAGGCGTACTGCTCGTATTCCACACCGGAATACCACGCAATGAACAACTCCGTGATATAGGCACATCCTACAATGGAACCTGTAATCATAATCACAATGTTCATCAATTCGATATGCTGTACGGTGATATAGGCTTCAAGGCTGCACACTTTACGCATTATGATCAAAAGTGTGTTCACCATGGCAAATCCAGAGAAAATCGCACCAGCAACAAAGTACGGTGGGAAAATGGTGGTGTGCCATCCCGGAATTACCGAGGTAGCAAAGTCAAAGGATACAATGGTGTGTACCGAAAGCACCAAAGGTGTGGCCAAACCGGCCAATACCAAGGAAACCTCTTCAAAACGTTGCCAATCCTTTGCACGTCCTGTCCAACCAAAGCTCAACAGACTGTATATTTTCTTTTGGAATGGTTTTACGGCTCTATCACGAATCATGGCAAAATCAGGCAACAGTCCTGTCCACCAGAATACCAATGATACCGAAAGATAGGTTGAAATCGCAAACACGTCCCAAAGCAAGGGCGAGTTAAAGTTTACCCAAAGCGAACCGAATTGGTTAGGGATGGGAAGCACCCAGTAGCCCAACCATGGACGTCCCATGTGGATAATCGGGAACAAACCTGCCTGAATTACCGAGAAAATGGTCATCGCCTCGGCAGAACGGTTAATCGCCATTCTCCATTTTTGACGGAAAAGCAAGAGTACAGCCGAAATAAGTGTCCCTGCGTGACCAATACCTACCCACCATACAAAGTTGGTGATATCCCAGGCCCAGTTTACGGTTCGGTTAAGACCCCAAACCCCAATACCCGTGGAAACGGTATAAATGATACATCCTAGACCCCAGAGGAATGCCACTAATGCAATGGAGAATACAATCCACCATTGTTTATTGGCCTTTCCCTCAACCGGACGGGCAATGTCCACTGTTACATCGTGGTATCCTTTGTCTCCGACCACTAAGGGCTTTCGAATAGGTGCTTCGTAATGCGACGCCATAATTTATCTTCTAGTTACTTCTTTTTTTATTGATTAAGCCTCGTTGGTGTTTCTAACTTTCACATGATAGAACACGTTTGGTTTTGTTCCCACATGTTCCAACAAATGGTACATTCTATCATCTTCTTTCAACGCTGCCACTTTACTGTCATGGTCATTGATGTCTCCAAATACCATTGCCCCACTGCTACATGCAGCCGAACAAGCTGTTTGGAACTCACCATCTTTGATAACTCTTCCATCCCTCTTCGCATCCAAAATAGTTTTTTGGGTCATTTGGATACACATGGAACATTTTTCCATAACACCCCTTGAACGTACGTTAACATCTGGGTTGATTACCATTTTACCCAAATCATTGTTCATGTTAAAGTCGAACTCGTCGTTGTTGTTGTACAAGAACCAGTTGAACCTACGAACTTTATATGGACAGTTGTTGGCACAATATCTTGTACCCACGCAACGGTTATAAGCCATGTGGTTTTGACCTTGTCTTCCATGAGATGTGGCAGCAACCGGGCAAACGGTTTCACAGGGTGCGTGGTTACAGTGCTGGCACATTACAGGTTGGAAAGCCACTTGTGGGTTGGCAGATGGGTCTTCCATCTCCCTGAATCCTCCAAGAGAACCTTTATCTCCCCAAAGGCCATCCATATTTTCTTTCTTCTCGTTGTCCTCCTCAAAGGTTTCTTCTGAAGAATAATATCTATCGATTCGCAACCAGTGCATATCTCTGGAACGACGCATTTCGAGTTTTCCAACCACTGGAACGTTGTTCTCTGCATGACATGCTATAACACAGGCACCACATCCGGTACATGCATTTAAGTCGATGGACAAATTAAAGTGATGTCCAATACTCCTATCAAATTCCTCCCAAAGGTCCGCATCTGGCGAAGTCACCGGAATTTCTTGGTGATTCAATGATACGTGAGGCATTGGGTTCCACTCCGCATGGTCTTTGGTATTGAAGATTTCCAAGGTGGTTTCCTTGATGATATCCCCTCTACCCATCAATGTTTTATGTGATTGAATACAAGCGAACTCGTGCACTCCAGCCGATTTTTCAACAATTACGGACTGAACATTGGAGAAATTGCCATACAAAGTATAGGCATTAACCCCTGTTGCCATCTCCTCTTGTATTCCGGCTTTTTTACCATAACCGAAAGATAGCCCCACAGTACCTATTGCCTGACCTGGCTGGATGATTACCGGAACATTCTCCAACACTTTACCATCCACGGTCAATTTCACGTAGCTACCATTAACACCACCATCGGCCTCAATTGTATTTTCAAGCCCCCAAGATTCAGCATCAGCTTTGGAAACCGTTACATAATTGTCCCAAGACACCCTAGAAATAGGATCGGGGAACTCTTGCAACCATGGGTTATTGGCCTGACGACCATCACCCATCCCAACTTTGGAATATAGCACCAACTCAGTGCCTGGATTTGTTGAATTCACCAAAGAACGGATTGCAGAGGCAATCGGAACTATTTCAGGCTCCTCTTCTTCTGATTCAGCAGTAGTTGTTGCCTCAGCATCTTCAATAGCCACCGTAGGTGAAGCGAACACACCATCTTGTAATGCTTGGTTCCAAGATCCACCTTGAAGCACATCTGTACTCCAGGTTTCCTTGATGTATTCGTAGTATGTTTTCTCGATACCCATCCATGTCAAAAGCGCTGTTTGAAATTGTTTTGTATCAAACAATTCACGAATGGCAGGTTGCATCAAGCTGTATTGTCCTTTTTTAAATTCGGCATCACCCCAAGACTCCAAGTAATGTGAAGCTGCAGCCACATAACTGGACGCTTGTGCCGTTTCATCGTTGGTATAAGCAAAGTCAACCGAAACATCTACCTGCTCAAGCCCTGAAAGGAACTCTTCCGCGTTAGGCAATGTATACGCTGGGTTAACCCCGTCCATAATCAATGCACCAACACGACCTGCATTCATATCAGCAACCAATTTGGCCACTTTTGCAGCATCGCCCTGACGAACATATTTTGGTTTTTCCGGGTCGAAAGCTTCACTGGCCAACAATTTGTTAATGGCCAACACAACAGTCTGTGCATTCTCGTCATGAAGACCGCTGACCACAACTGCTTTACTACCTGCCTTTTTGATTTCGGCCGCAACCTTCTCAACAGCTTCGTCAACATCGGAAGTTCCGCCGCCAACACTGCTGCCATTTAACTTGCCGTACAATTTGGCAAGGGCAATTTTTTGCTGTGTAGGCGTCATCGGATATCTCTTATCGGCATTGGCACCGGTCAAAGACATATTAGCTTCCAACTGCACGTGCCTGGACATTTTTCCATTTTTGGGAACACGTCCTTTGGCATAGCCAGAATCGTAACCTCCACCTTGCCAATCACCAAGAAAATCCGCTCCGAAAGAAACAATCAGACCAGCTTTCTCAAAATCGTAATCGGCCAAGGCACGTTCACCGTAAGCTTTTTGGTACGCATTCAATGCAGCATCTTCGGAAATGGCATCGTAAACCACATGGTTCACATTTTCTCCGTAAGCCGCCTTAAACTCAGATATCAATTTTGCAGTTGAGGGACTGGCATAAGACTGCGTCAATAAAACCACCTGCTTACTGGAATCTTTCAAGGCATTCAACTTAGCCTTAACCGTTGCATCCAACACCTTCCACTCCACAGGCTCACCATTGGCCATTGGTCCTTGAACCCTTTTGCTATCGTACAATGTTAAAACAGAAGCCTGCACTCTAGCATTGGCACCTCCGTTAACCTTGGCGTCGGTATTGTTTTCAATTTTGATGGGCCTTCCTTCCCTAGTCTTCACCAAGATGCTGGCAAAATCAAAACCGTCCGCAATGGTAGTGGCATAGTAATTGGCCACACCGGGAACAATACTGTCCGGCTGTACCACATAAGGAATGGATTTATGAACAGGGCCCTCACAAGCCGCAACTGTAGCTGCTGCCGTACTGAAACCTACATATTTCAAGAAATCCCTACGGGATGTGTTCGAGGAAGACAGGTTTTCCTTGTCGCCCAAAAATTCATCAACGGGAATCTCTTCGGTAAACTCGTTGTTTTTTAGCGCCTCAACAATGGAATCGTTCGGATTCAACTCCGCTTCACTTTTCCAATATTTTTTGTTTGATGCCATACGATATATCTGAGATTATCTTCTTTTAATTCTTAATAGTGACACTTTCCACATTCAAGACCACCCATCATGGCAGCGGTCAATTTCTCTACCCCATACTTCTTGGACAACTCCTCGTGAATTGCTTCGTAGTACGCATTGCCCTGAACCTTGACATTGGTCTCGCGGTGACAATTGATACACCATCCCATGGTCAATGGAGCGAACTGCTCCACGACTTCCATTTCCTCAACTGGACCGTGACAAGTCTGGCACTCAACACCGGCAACAGAAACATGCTGGGAGTGGTTGAAATAGGCAAAATCGGGCAACTGGTGAATTCTCACCCACTCTACAGGTTTTGTCTCGCCCGTATAGCTTTGGTTTTCTTCGTCCCAACCTACTGCCTTGTATAATTTTTTAATCTCTCCAGTATAGAACTCATTGGTATGGCCCGCAGCCAAATCTTCTGCAGATGGGCCTTCTGGATTGCCTGTGTATTCGTATATGGATTTGTGACAGTTCATACAAACGTTCAAAGATGGAATCCCTGAAGTTTTTGACACCCTAGCAGAAGAGTGACAGTATTTACAGTCAATATTATTGTCACCAGCGTGAATTTTGTGCGAGAAATGAATTGGCTGCACAGGAGCATAACCTTGATCTACACCAATCTGCATCATCCAACCATAAGCGAAATAAGCACTAGCCAATAGTAAGAACACCACACTTACCAAAACCAAAAACTGGTTTTGAACAAATGCTTTCCAAAGAGGCAAACGCTTTTCTTTTTCCTTTTCAAGAACAACTCCATTGGCTTCGGCGATTCTTCGCAAGGTCTTGTTCACCAAGACCAACATAATCACCAAAAGACCAAACACCAAGGCCAAGGCTCCAAGAATCATCTCATTGGATATTCCTGAACTTGAACCAGTTGCCTCTCCTCCATCCGTTGTTGCAGTTGCGGTAGCAGCAGGTGTAGATGGAGGTGCAGCTGTATAAGCCAAAATATCGTCAATATCCTCATTCGACAATGTTGGAAATGGCGTCATTGCTGCCTGATTGTACTCTGCGTAAATTTTGTTGGCGTAGGCATCTCCGGAAGATATAACAGCGGGACTGTTTTTTATCCACGCATAAATCCATTCTTTATCCAACCCCTCATCCTCCATCAACTTTGTCTCCACATTGGCCAATGCAGGACCGGTCATTTTCCTGTCCAAGGAGTGGCATGCGGCACAGTTCTGGTTAAACAATTGCTTCCCCTTTACCGGGTCACCTTCAACAGCACCGGCAGTTTGCTCCGTTGCAGCATCCGTAGCGACCTCAGCTTCTTCCTGTGCATAAAAAGATGATGAGAACAATAGGAAAGATAAACCTAAAACTTTAGAAAATAGATGGCGGTATAAAACCTTTTTCATATTCGTGAAATTTCTATCGAAATCTTTGGCATGATTCTTTCTATTGAGTTTGAGAGCAATAGCTTTTTACCCTGCCAAGAATGGCAACAAAAGTAAGACATACAGTCATTTTTTGAAATGTTAAGGTATTTATAACTTATAATTTATAAAGATTCTAAATAACTTTGCTCCCACATGATTAACCTATAATAATCTACATTTGCAACAAGCGTAAACGATACAACACAGGAACAATATGAAAACCACTGTATTTGCAGCAATTTTAATTGGCTTTACAACACATCTTTCGGCCCAGAACGCCCAAGTGACCATTCAACAAGATCCAAAGATCGATGAATTGGTAAAACTCTACACCAAGGTTAGTTCCAATACAGGATATTATCAAATTCAGGTAGGTTTTGGCAACTATAAAAAAGCATTAGATCTCTTGAACCAAGTGGAAGTTGATTTCCCGGACTGGTATTCCAAAATAGAGTTTGAATCCCCCACCTACCGAGTAAGGCTGGGAAGGTTCAAAACCAAACTGGAGGCCGAAAGAAAGTACTTGGAGGTGCGTAAAAAATATCCGCATGCCATGCTACTAAAACCGGAAGAAAAAGAATCTTAACCATAAAAAATCCCGCTCTAGGCGGGATTTTTTTTCTTATTCGATTATCGCTTACAGTTTTTTCTTCACTGCCACTTCTTGGAAGGCCTCTATAATATCACCCTCTCTTACATCATTGTAGTTTTTAACCTGTAGTCCACAGTCATATCCTTTGGATACTTCCTTGACATCATCTTTAAATCGTTTCAACGAGGCCAATTCTCCAGTGTAGATTACAACACCGTCCCTAATCAACCTGATTCGTGAGTTCCTGAATATTTTACCACTGGTTACCATACAACCGGCAATGGTTCCAATCTTGGAAATCTTGAAGGTTTCCCTAACTTCGGCGTTACCCGTGATTTCTTCTTTCATTACTGGGGACAACATACCTTCCATCGCATCCTTAAGGTCGTTGATTGCATCATAAATGATGGAGTACGTCCTGATATCGATTTCCTCCTTATCCGCAATGGTCCTGGCGTTGCCCATTGGCCGTACGTTAAATCCGATTATAATCGCATCGGAAGCACTTGCCAACAACACATCGGACTCTGTAATGGCCCCAACTCCTTTATGGATAATATTCACTTGTATCTCGTCGGTGGACAATTTTTGGAACGAATCCGTCAAGGCTTCCACTGAACCGTCCACATCACCTTTAAGGATAATGTTCAATTCCTGGAAGTCACCCAATGCGATTCTACGTCCAATTTCATCCAAGGTAATATGACGTTGTGTTCTTACGGATTGCTCGCGTTGCAACTGTGAACGTTTTGCTGCAATCTGTTTTGCCTCACGCTCATCTTCCAACACATGGAACCTATCACCTGCCTGAGGCGCTCCATCCAATCCCAAAATTGAAATTGGCGTGGATGGTCCGGCACTCTCTATATTCTTGCCCCTTTCATCGTGCATTGCCTTGACCTTACCACTACAGGTTCCAGCCAAAACGTAATCACCTATGTTCAAGGTACCGGCCTGAACCAAAATCGTGGCCACATATCCTCTACCTTTATCCAAGAAAGCTTCTACAACTGTACCTGACGCAAGCCTGTTCGGATTTGCTTTAAGTTCCAACAACTCAGCCTCCAACAGCACTTTTTCCAACAATTCTTTCACACCTTGTCCAGTCTTGGCAGAAATATCGTGGGACTGAACTTTTCCTCCCCAGTCTTCCACCAACAAATTCATACTGGCCAAACCTTCTTTGATCTTATCAGGGTTTGCCGTTGGCTTATCAACTTTGTTGATTGCAAATACAATAGGTACTCCCGCTGCTTGAGCGTGACTTATGGCCTCTTTGGTTTGAGGCATAATATCATCATCCGCAGCAATTACAATTATTGCAATATCCGTTACTTGGGCACCACGGGCTCGCATTGCGGTAAACGCCTCGTGACCCGGTGTATCCAAGAATGTTATTTTTTGTCCATCTTCAAGCGAAACACCATAAGCTCCAATATGCTGTGTAATCCCTCCACTTTCACCGGCAATTACGTTCTCTTGACGAACATAATCCAATAAGGATGTTTTACCATGGTCTACGTGCCCCATCACGGTAACTATTGGTGCGCGAGATTTTAAATCTTCAGGAACATCCTCCACCTCTTCAATGGTTTCTTCGATTTCAGCGGTCACAAATTCAACTTCGTAACCAAATTCATCAGCCACGATGGAAAGCGTTTCGGCATCCAAACGCTGATTCATCGTTACCATGATACCCAAGGACATACAGGCCGAAATAATTTGGGTTGTGGAAACATTCATCATGGTCGCAAGCTCATTGACCGTAACAAACTCGGTCACCTTGAGGATTTTGCTCTCCATCTCTTGTTTCTCAAGATCTTTCTCCGTTTGTTGACGGTGTTGATCTCTTTTTTCCCTACGATATTTGGCTCCTTTGCCCTTACTGGATTTACCTTGGAGTTTTTCCAAGGTTTCCCGTACTTGTTTTTGTACTTCTTCCTCGGTAGGCTCTACTTTAGGCGCTGTTGAACGCTGTCCTTTTCTAGCAGTACCTCCTCTTGTATTTCGACCACCACCTGCTTGTGGGGCGTTCTTAACAATTCTTCTGCGGCGTTTTTTACGATCTCCACTATCGGACGAACCTCCTTTATTGGGACTGGGTTTTTGGGTATCCTCTTTTTTCTTCTTGGCAGGTTTTTTGAACTGGGAAAGGTCAATTTTATCCCCGGTTATCTTAGGACCTGAAAGCTTTTGGTATTTTGTCTTTATGGTTCCGTTTTCAGCTCCTTCAGACTCTTCTTTGCTTTCAGCACTTTCCTCCTTGGCCTCAACCGCTTTCTTTTCTGGAGCTTCAGCTTCCAACTTTTCAGTCTTCTCTTTAGCTGGCGCTTCTTCTTTTACTTCTTCTTTGGCTTTTTCCGGCTCAGCTTTTGGTGCCTCTTCCTGTTTTGGCTCTTCCTCCTTTGGCTTATCCGGCTTTTTATCCAAATCGATTTTGCCCACGGTCTTAGGCCCGGATAGTTCAGCTTTGGCTTTTACCACTTGCTGTTCCGCTTCTTTTTTCTCCTTGGCCAACCTGCGCTCTTCCTGTTCTTTCTCCATTCGGATGCGAATAGCCTCCTTTTCCTTGCGCTTTTCTTCACCAACTTCCTTGGAAGCGACCTTTTTGCTCTTATCCGTTTGGAATTCATCCAACAGAACTTGATACACCTCATTGGATATCTTGGTGGTAGGTCGTGCTTCTACGTCATGCCCTTCCGAGGAGAGGTAATCGACTGCCCTATCCAGTGAAATGTTCAATTCTCTGAGAACTTTGTTAAGTCGTATTGTTGGATTTTCTGCCATAAATAATTTTACTTGCCCTAAATTTTCGCTGCTAATATAAGCCTAATCTTCAAATTCTTCCTTGAGGATGCGAACGACCTCTAGGATTGTTTCTTCTTCTAGATCGGTTCTCTTCACCAAATCTTTTGCATCCTGTTCCAAAACGCTACGTGCGGTATCCAATCCAATCTTCTTGAATTCTTCGATAACCCAGCTTTCGATCTCATCGGAAAACTCGGTCAACTCCACATCCTCCTCAACGCCTTCGCGGAACACATCTATTTCGTAACCAGTCAATTGACCTGCCAATCGTATGTTATGCCCACCTCTACCAATGGCCTTGGAAACTTCCTCTGGCTTAAGGTATACTTGAGCTGTTTTTTTCTCATCGTTCAATTTAACGGACGATACCCTGGCAGGGCTAAGTGCACGGGTCACCATTAATTGCGGGTTGTTGGTCCAGTTAATCACATCTATATTTTCGTTGCCCAACTCACGTACAATTCCATGGATCCGAGATCCTTTCATACCCACACAGGCACCCACTGGGTCAATCCTATCATCGTAAGAATCCACCGCGACCTTGGCTTTTTCGCCAGGGATACGAACTGCCTTTTTAATGGTGATCAGTCCATCGAACACCTCTGGGATTTCTTGGAAGAACAATTGCTCCAAGAAAATTGGTGAGGTTCTGGACATGATAATGGTAGGCTTGTTTCCTTTAAGCTCCACGCTCTCGATAATGCCACGTACGTTGTCCCCTTTACGGAAAAAGTCGGATGGAATCTGTTTTTCTTTTGGAAGAATGATCTCATTTCCTTCATCATCCAACAAAATAACTGCACGATGCCTAATATGGTGCACCTCTGCAGTATAAATCTCACCTTCCAAGTCCTTAAATTGCTTGTAGATGGTGGTATTGTCGTGCTCATGGATCTTGGAGATCAGGTTTTGACGCAACGCCAAAATTGCCCTCCTACCCAAATCAATCAGCTTCACCTCTTCCGAAACATCTTCGCCCACCTCAAAATCGGGCTCGATTTTTCTAGCTTCGGACAAGGATATTTCCTCGTTAGGTTCTTCCACTTCACCATCTTCAACAACCACACGGTTTCTCCATATCTCCAAATCCCCTTTATCGGGGTTGATAATAATATCAAAATTGTCGTCAGAACCAAATTTTTTCTTGAGCGCACTTCGGAACACTTCTTCCAAAATCGCCATAAGGGTAACCCTGTCAATAAACTTATCGTCCTTAAACTCCGAAAAGGATTCGATGAGCGCTAGGTTTTCCATTTTCTACTACAATTAAAATTTTAATTTAACTTTTGCTTCTTGAATATCAGAAAATGCGATTTCCTGCTTTTTCTGCACTGTAATTTTTCCTTTACCCACTGGTTTGGGCTCTCGCGCCTTCCATTCCAAGGTAATACTATCTATCGAGGTTTCCACCAGTGTTCCTTCCAATTTCCCAGAGCTGGTCTTCACCTGTAATTTTCTTCCAATATTTTTGTTGTACTGACGTGGCAATTGCAAAGGCGATGTAGCTCCAGCCGAGGTCACCTCCAAGGAAAAATCTTCCTCCTCGCGATCCAAATTATGTTCAATGGCCCGGCTAACATTCATACAATCTTGCAGACTAACTCCTTGATCACCGTCCAAAACGACTTTGATGCTATTATCGCCGCCAATCGTAAAATCAACCAAGAACAAGGAAGAATGTTCTTCCAATGCATTGTTCAACAATTGCTTTACTTTATCCTTCAACATAAGAAATCAGTAATAAAAGAGGGGACTCAAGGTCCCCTCATGAATACTTTTATATCCGTTCAGTTTTGCAAATATACAACAAATAATATCGCATGTGCAACTCATTCAAGCACAAAAATGAAGCTTTTGCCATCTACTTTTCAGTGTATTACAATAATATATAGATGATTGGCTTCCCAATAATCCTGTAAAATATGAATGCCATTTATAGGACAAATTGTAAACATGTTAACAACAATCCCTACATTATTATAGGGTTAACATTCGTTTCACCCCCTTTCACAACAAATATTTTGAAGCTAAAGAACCCCCACTAATTTTGTGGTACAATGAATTAAAGTACATGGGCACAACCTCTTTCTTCGATAAGAAGATGAATCATTTTCCGAATGGATGGATGCTGATCATCGCATTTTTCCTGCTGGGAACATTTCTTTCATTTTCCCAAACCACTATTTGGAGCGAAAACTTCTCCTATAACAACAATACACAAAGTGGCACGGCGTCTGGTCCTTCGGCCTCTGACTGGACGACCGATCGAGGGAACAGCCTATCTGTTCGGAGCAACGAATTACGAGCTAGGAATTTGGGCGAAGAAGGCGTTTGGCAAACAGACCCCATCAATATTTATGGCTATACCGAGGTAAGTTTTAGTATGGAAACCTGGGTGAACGATGAGGATGATATGGATTGGTGGGAGGATTACTTTATCGGCCAATACCGGCTTGACGGAGGTTCTTGGGTGGAGTTTGCAAGTGTCTCAGGGGCTACTTGGGATCCGCTGGATACCTCCTACATGGTCAACCTCCCTTCAACAGGCTCCACTTTGGAAATCAGGGTGCGCATGTACAACGACTCAAGCAATGAATATTATTATATAGATGATGTCACAGTGGAAGGAAACCTGAGCCTATGTTCTGGAGAAGTTGATTTTCAATTCTATGACAGCGTTCCCCCTGGAAATACCGTGGACAACATCCCGACTTCCGGATCCATTGGCACGGGGACTTTTACCAGTTTTAATGTTGATGCACTACAAAACCAAGAAGATCCTGGCGATGCCGATAATTTCAGCATTCGATATTCGGGCTACATTCAGATAGACACGGAAGGCACATACACCTTTTATACATCATCGGACGACGGCTCCAAGCTTTTTATTGACGGAACCGAAGTGGTTGACAATGATGGAAACCACGGCACACAAGAAAGGTCTGGTAATATATCGCTGACCACTGGACTGCATGCCATTACTGTTCTATTTTTTGAAAACGGGGGCGGTGAAACGCTGAACGTACAATATCAAGGACCTTCCTTGTCCAAACAAAATGTCCCGTTTTCCAAATTATACTCGAATTGTAGTGTGGCCAGTGCCGACCTTGATGGGGACGGTGTTGATGATGTAGCCGATATTGATGATGACAACGATGGAATCCTTGATACTGATGAATGTGGTTCTGGCGGAAACTTTGTACAGACCGCAACAAACCTAAGACATTTTAGTGACCCTACCAATGCAGAAAGTAATCCTGGAACAACCTATGCGGCCAATCCAACAACGTATCCAGGCTCAAGTTCCAGATTATTGCTCCAATTTCCTGTAGCTATTCCAATTGGAACCAATGTCAGTGTTTTTGTTGGAGCAGACCCGGCAGTATCAAGTACAGACATTCAGATCCAACGCACCAATTCATCAGGAACCACTAGTATTTGGTTGGCAACTGCCAATGGCACAACACCAGGGTCAATTCGGGAAGTAACATTTACGGTCTCTGGAAGTAGTTTACAATACATCCGAGTTGAAGCGTGGCAGACTGGAGCAAGAGTATATGGCGCCAGTTTTGATAACGCTTTGGATTGTTCTACTGTGGATACCGATGGCGACGGCATACCCAATTACCAAGACCTGGATAGTGATGGTGACGGCATACCCGACAATGTAGAAGCACAAACTTCTTTAAGCTATACGGCTCCTTCGGGAGTTGATTCCAACAACAATGGACTGGATGATGCCTACGAAGGAAGCGGTTTATCGGCTGTGGATACCGATGGTGATGGCACTCCCGATTATATGGATACCGACAGCGATAATGATGGGACATTGGATACCATTGAAGCTACACTTACCCTTGTTGGATCGGACAGTGATAATGATGGCTTGGACAACAATATGGATAGCTCGACCGGGTATTCCGACCCCGGGGGGACTATAGACAACCCCATGAACACCAACGGCGGTTCTTTGATGCTTCCCGATTCCGATGGCGATGTTGCTTCGGGAGGTGACTTGGATTTTAGGGATGATACTTTTGACGATAACGGCCCACCATCCATTACAGCTACGGGAGACCAAATTTTTTGTCCTGGCAATACGATTTCTGTCGTAGAAAGTGTAGATATTTCAGACGCTGACAGCAGTACGTTGGATGGTGTTTATGTGCAGGTTACTTCAAATTACGATGTTTCCGGCGATGTTCTGAGTTTAACTGGAACACACACCAACATAACGGCCAGCTATGACACTTCCGAAGGAAGGTTGTTCTTGGAAGGGCCGGCGACCTTGGCCGAATTTGAGGCAGCTATTAGCGCTGTAGTTTTCCAAACTACGGCCACCGTAAGCAGTGGCGACACAAGAACATTTTCCATAGTAATGAACGAGGCTAACTATTTGGAATCCACAGGGCACTATTATGAGTATGTCCCTTCCGAAGGAATTACTTGGACCGCAGCCCGCGATGCCGCAGCCTTAAGAACATTTTATGGACTCCAAGGCTATTTGGCCACCATTTCCTTTCAAGACGAATCGGATCTGTTGGGTTCACAAGCACCAGGAGCAGGTTGGATCGGGGCAAGTGATGCCGCCACCGAAGGAGATTGGTACTGGGTAACCGGCCCTGAAGCAGGAACCTTGTTCTGGAGGGGAACTGGCGGTGGAACCGCTTTTGGTTATGAATTTTGGAATTCCGGCGAGCCCAATCAATCCGGAGACGAGGATTATGCCCACATCACTGCTCCAGGGGTTGGATTGCCCGGGTCTTGGAACGACCTTTCCAACACAGGAGCTGCTAGCGGGGATTATCAACCAAAAGGATATTTGGTAGAATATGGAGGCATGCCCGGAGATCCCACTCATCCAGACTTGGCAGCTACGACAATGATTACTGTTGAGTCAACAGCACCCACAGCAAGTGCTCCAGCTCCAATAATGGTGAATTGTTCGGCTGACATTCCTACACCAGATGAAGCCGTAATAACAGATGAAGCCGATAATTGCGACCCAAATCCAACGGTAGTTTTTGTGAGTGATGTTAGCGATGGAGGAAGCAATCCGGAAATCATTACACGTACATACAGGATTACAGATACGGCTGGAAACACCACTGATGTGGAGCAAATCATTACGATAACACCTTTCACCATATCATCACAACCCACAGATCAAACAGTTGTTATGGGCAATAATGGAAGTTTTTCGGTTACAGCTATCAACGTAGATACCTATCAATGGGAGGTAAGTACAGATGGTGGAACCAATTTTGCCCTTATCTCGGATGGAGCTGAATACTCGGGAACGCAAACAGCAAACCTTAGCGTGAACTCGCCAGACACCTCTAAAAATGGATATATTTTCCGTGTACATGCCTCCAGCAGTACCGGAAGCTGCAGCCCAATCACTTCGGACATGGCATCTTTAACTGTAAAAACGGGAAGAGTCATCACCAACCGAGGGGTAACATACCGCGTGAACAACAACTAACGCATTACCTAAAACCAGATAAATGTCTCTTGTAGTTGATTCACAATTGTTGTAATTGCTTCAGGTTGGAAGTCCTTTTCCATTGGTATTTCCTATATTTTATCGTTTTGAGTTTCTACAATGGTTTGGGTATTTCCAACATAAGGTGGTATCAAAAAAATCAATTGAATTTATGTTGCCTCTGTATCGAAATAAAACATACTTTCGATAAAGAATAATGACACTGGAAAATAAAGTTCAATTGGTTGAAAGGTTATTTGATCAATTGGAGAAAGAAACCCTTCAATTTCAAAAAGCATCTGGAATTGGCTGTGTTTCGGGTTGCGGAAAATGTTGTACTTACCCTAATATTGAAGCTTCTCCTTTGGAGTTTTTACCTTGGGCATTTCATCTATTTTTATCTGGTAAAGCGGAGGATGCACTTACAAGTATCAATGAATACCCGATTATGACCTGCTTTATGCTGACACCTGTTTCCATTATAGGTAAAGGCCATTGTGGGAGTTACCGTCATAGAGGCTTAATGTGCAGATTATTTGGCTACGCCACGAACAGGGACAAATATGGCAATTTACGATTGGCAACTTGTAAAACCATCAAAGAAGAACAGGCCGACAACTATCTTGTTGCGTCCGAAGCTATTTTGAAAGGAATGGATGTCCCTGTCTTTACGGACTATTATATGCAATTAAATCAAATCGATTTTCAATTGGGCTCCAAAATAATGCCCATAAACAAAGCTCTTAAAATGGCTTTGGAAGAAGTTTTACAATACTATACCTACAGGCCTGTTCCCAGCTTGGACAGAGAGTGTGTTTAAAAGAATCCGACCTAATTAAAAAACAAGCCCCTTAAATCAATGATTTAAGGGGCTTTCCGTTGACCCACTAGGACTCGAACCTAGAACGACTGGACCAAAACCAGCTGTGTTGCCAATTACACCATGGGTCAGTGCCATATTTGAGCGTGCAAATTTAAAACAAACTTTGGTTTCAACAAATATTTTTGACAAGAATACACGCTATTTTTCTTAAACAAGGGTGTTAAAGGTTTTCCAAAAAGGGTTAGGCATCTGTTCTAGATTTACTAAATTCGCCACAATTCGGTTAATAACCAACTCTATGTTTG